>NZ_JBWNLD010000010.1:0-235761 GCF_056521145.1 Klebsiella sp. CSG-1
GAGGAAAAATGTGCCCGTTATTCATATCGCGCACTATAAAATAGAGCAGATAGCCATATCCACACCATCCCCATAAGCAGTACCGTAAATAATATTTTAAGGTCATCATCTATGATCCCTTCATATACCATTAAAGCTATCATATCACGATGAGTAAGTATCCGCTCCTACTACGTTTTACAACACATCGTTTGGTCTTCGAAAACTGCCGATTGCTCTCAATATGAGAATTCACATATTACGAAGATGGTCAAACAAGATTTCTTTAAGCGTTTACCAACTTTGTTGAAGCCGGTATTGATGCAGCTGCGCTTAGTAAGCTGGTAGGGAAACCGGTTCGAACGGTTCCGCAAATCTTCATTGAGGGCGATCCGATTGGCGGATACAATGAACTTGCAACATTAGCTATGACGCTGTAACTTGAAAAGGTTCCATAAGGGAGCCTTTTCAATATAACGGAGCACACAGCATGTATAAAGATGAATGGGCAGATGCTATCGCAAGAACAGAACGATTAGGTTTGAGCGATGGGATACCATTTATAGAAATGGAAAATCGTAGGATACTTAATGATAAAAATATGCGAAAAATAGTGAAGGCTCTCACTCAGGTAATAAAACCAGAGCTGGGGTTTCGACAACTTGCCAACGAATGCGTATTTATTCATTTCATGGCTCGTGATGATATTGAAAAATGTATTTCCCTACCAGTTTTTTTAACTTTGGGCTGGGTCGAAACCACCTCTTCTGAAGAATCTAATTTATATGAATTTACAGAGCACGATATACAACATAAGCTAATTCATGGGCACCACTCTCCAACAATGGACATTCACGCCTGGCTAACACTTCCAAGCTATGAAATCATAGACTTGACCCTTAGTACAACGTTTGCTATTAATAATAATCAGCCTGAAAATGCCGGAATATTTATCGCAAAGAAAGCTGATGATGTTACGGGTCTGATTTATAGGCCCATGCTGGTAGGGGATGAGTATTTGAAGCAGATAGGTGTAAAAATATAATAACCTTTTCCTTTAGCAGATCATCTTTACGTTCGAGTTATAATAATTAAAAAGGTGAGATGCATGACTGTATTTACACAAAAGAAGGATAATGAAGTGCCTGAGAAATGCTCATTCCTAAATGGCACAGGACCGCGATAGCCCCTTGCTCAGAGAGAAGGATGAATTTGGTTTCGATAAATGATAAAGCCCCATCTGGGGCTTTATTTAACTTTCTTTTCGTAAGCATGCCAGGGGTTCGATATATATGGTGTGACAACTTTTAATTCTTTGGGATCGAAGGGTTTTTCAAGTCCACGTTCGAGATTGACCAAAACGACTTTCATATCACTTTCGGCGTTATATTTGATACCGCCGCTTTTTATTACCGTGTATTTTGCTGCAGCATGTGCGTTAAGGAATTTGAGATCGCCAAAAAGTTTGGCTGTTGCTGGCTCAATAACGCTCAGTTTTCTCATTTCTTTAAGTGTGGCGAGACTGGCGTCAACATCTTGTTTCGTTGCGTCATCCATTTTGCCTTCTAGACGGGCTTCCCGGGCACGGAGCATACGAGCTGCACGTCTATCCAACGCAACCTGCATTGACGCAGAACGTTTAGTAGCATTTTGGCGTTCGTAAGACATAACCCCTCCTGTCAGGATCCAGTCCAGTTTCTATTGTGAAGCCGTGTCCTAAGTGTCTTGCGATAAGTCGTTTGTACACAGCTTCTAATTTGTCATTATCCGGCAAAAAAACGTACATTCCAGTCTTGAATTCATTATAGTGGTCAAGAATAGCTCTTTCAACTGTCCTCACGACGCTTACAGCGCTTACTGCACCTAACTCTGGACGCTCGAAATAGGTTCCATTTGCCAGGTTTTCCGCTAAATCAAACGAGATTTCCCAGCACCCATTAGGACTAAAAATATAGCCTTCTGGGAAAATCACTGAGGAATCAACTAGATTGAACTCTGAAATGCTCTGCAAGTTCAGCTCGTACTCATGGCCATTTGAGAAAAAAATAGCCGTATGGACACGAGAGTAAGCCGAGAACCTCATGGTTCTAAACTGTGTAACCATCTAAAAAATTTCCTTTTTACATAGTTTAACGCTAAACCACAGTATTTTACGATCAAAATTTACCAATAAAATGAGAGCCTATTACACTGGCAGAATGATTAATTTTTAAAAATCACCCTTTTTATGATTCCATACTTGGTAGGTATGGAATTGTAAATATCCCTGCAAAACGAACCATTCGCTTTTAGAGATCTTCCGACATATGACCGGGATAAAGACTGGCTCGTTGTAGGTCAAAAAGCAGTATGATTTTAAGCCAGTTTTGGGGAAAGATTTTGAATGATCGTAAAAAAGGGAGCCATGAGGCTCCCTTTTATCTTTAATCAGCCATCACTGATTACATATTCGCGATGATTGCGTCGCCAAACTCGCTACATTTCAGCAGCTTAGCGCCTTCCATCAGACGTTCAAAGTCATAGGTCACGGTCTTAGCGGCGATAGCGCCTTCAGTGCCTTTAACGATCAGGTCTGCGGCTTCGAACCACTGCATGTGGCGCAGCATCATCTCAGCGGACAGAATGATAGAACCCGGGTTCACCTTATCCTGACCAGCATATTTCGGTGCTGTACCGTGGGTCGCTTCGAACAGCGCACATTCGTCACCGATGTTCGCGCCCGGTGCGATACCGATACCGCCAACCTGAGCTGCCAGAGCATCAGAGATGTAGTCGCCGTTCAGGTTCATACAGGCAATGACGTCATACTCCGCCGGACGCAGCAGGATCTGCTGCAGGAAGGCATCGGCGATCACGTCTTTGACAATGATCTCTTTACCGGTATTCGGGTTTTTAACCTTCTGCCACGGGCCGCCGTCGATCGGTTCACCGCCGAACTCTTCGCGAATCAGCTGGTAGCCCCAGTCTTTAAACGCGCCTTCGGTGAACTTCATGATATTGCCTTTGTGTACCAGGGTCAGCGAATCGCGATCGTTGGTGATAGCGTATTCCATAGCCGCGCGAACCAGGCGTTTGGTACCTTCTTCAGAGCACGGCTTGATGCCGATACCGCAATGTTCCGGGAAGCGAATTTTCTTCACGCCCATCTCATCACGCAGGAATTTGATCACTTTTTCTGCTTCAGCAGAGTCCGCTTTCCACTCGATGCCCGCATAGATGTCTTCGGAGTTTTCACGGAAGATAACCATGTCGGTCAGCTCAGGGTGTTTAACCGGGCTCGGAGTACCCTGGTAGTAACGAACCGGGCGCAGGCAGACGTAGAGGTCCAGCTCCTGGCGCAGCGCAACGTTCAGAGAACGAATACCGCCGCCAACTGGCGTCGTCAGAGGGCCTTTGATAGCAACACGATAGTCACGAATCAGATCAAGAGTTTCGGCAGGCAGCCAGACGTCCTGGCCATACACCTGGGTCGATTTTTCGCCGGTGTAAATTTCCATCCAGGAAATTTTACGCTCGCCTTTATAGGCTTTCTCAACGGCGGCATCCACCACTTTCAGCATCGCCGGAGTCACGTCAACACCAATACCATCACCCTCGATAAACGGGATGATCGGGTTGTTAGGGACATTCAGTTTGCCATCTTGCAGGGTGATTTTTTGACCTTCCGCCGGAACTACTACTTTGCTTTCCATTAACCTCTCCTTCGAGCGCTTCTGGTTCTGCTCTTCCTTTTCACACTAACCGAGCGTTGGCTTTATCCGCCCACTCCGCCACCGGGTCATCCCGCTAACCGGAGATTCGCGTCCGTGCCGCCTTCTAGTAGCGCGAATCAGTTTGAGCAATATTTTTGTTAAAAAATTGTGATGAGCATGTCAATACTACCTGAATGTTTGCGTCCATGAAAGGCATTCGTAATTAGGCTATAATGCGGCAATTGTCAGGATCTGAAAATACCATGCAGAAAACTTCATTTAGAAAACATCGCGTTGAGCGATTCAGCTCACAACAAGTCGCCAGACAACGCAAAGAACACGCGCCAAAACGCGTGATCTTGTTCAATAAACCCTACGATGTGTTGCCGCAGTTTACGGATGAAGCCGGACGCAGCACGCTGAAAGATTTTATTTCAGTCTCCGGGGTCTACGCTGCGGGTCGTCTTGACCGCGATAGTGAAGGGTTGCTGGTGCTGACCAACGATGGCGCGCTGCAGGCCACGCTGACTCAGCCCGGCAAACGCACCGGCAAAATTTACTACGTTCAGGTTGAAGGCCTGCCATCAGAAGATGCGCTGGCCGCGCTGCGCGCAGGCATCACGCTCAACGATGGTCCTACCCTGCCCGCTGGCATTGAGCGGGTCGCTGAACCGGCGTGGCTGTGGCCCCGCAACCCGCCGGTCCGCGAACGCAAATCCATACCCACCAGCTGGCTGAAAATCACCCTGTATGAAGGACGCAACCGTCAGGTGCGACGCATGACCGCACACGTAGGTTACCCCACGCTGCGGCTTATTCGTTACGCCATGGGCGGCTATACTCTCGACGGACTGGCCAACGGCGAGTGGCGCCAGGTCGGCTAATCACACAAGGAACGGGAAGTATGTTTAAACCGCACGTCACCGTCGCCTGCGTCGTACACGCGAAAGACAAATTTCTGATCGTTGAGGAAACCATCAACGGCAAAGCGCTGTGGAATCAGCCGGCAGGACACCTTGAAGCAGATGAAACACTGGTGCAGGCCGCCGAACGAGAGCTGTGGGAAGAGACCGGCATTCGCGCCACGCCGCAGCATTTTATCCGCATGCACCAGTGGATTGCGCCGGACAATACGCCGTTTTTACGCTTCCTGTTCGCCATCGAACTTAACGATACGTGCGCCACGCAGCCGCATGACAGCGATATCGACCGCTGCCTGTGGCTGAGTGCGCATGAGATCCTGACTGCGCCAAATCTACGCTCCCAGCTGGTTGCTGAAAGCATCCGCAGCTATCAACAGGACCCGCGCTACCCGCTGTCATTAATTGGTGCGTTTAACTGGCCGCTCCTGGGGGGTGCCTGAGCCGCTCGTGCGTGCTAGAATATGCCGCCTTGAAGTTCAATGTGGTGAATATTCCAATGTCAGAAAGCCAAAAAAAAGTGATCGTCGGCATGTCCGGCGGCGTCGACTCCTCTGTTTCTGCCTGGTTGCTGCTTCAGCAAGGTTATAAGGTAGAAGGCCTGTTCATGAAGAACTGGGAGGAAGACGATGGTGAGGAATACTGCACCGCCGCTGCCGACCTCGCCGACGCGCAAGCCGTCTGCGATAAGCTCGGGATTGAGCTTCATACCGTTAACTTTGCCGCAGAGTACTGGGACAACGTATTTGAACTGTTCCTCGCTGAATACAAAGCCGGGCGCACGCCGAACCCGGACATTCTGTGCAACAAAGAAATCAAATTTAAAGCCTTCCTGGAGTTCGCAGCAGAAGATCTGGGCGCCGACTATATTGCGACCGGTCACTACGTGCGCCGTGCCGATGTCAACGGCAAAAGCCAGCTGCTGCGCGGCCTGGACGGCAACAAAGATCAGAGCTACTTCCTGTACACCCTCAGCCATGAGCAGATTGCCCAGAGCCTGTTCCCGGTTGGCGAGCTGGAAAAGCCGCAGGTGCGCAAGATCGCCGAGGATCTGGATCTGATCACCGCGAAGAAAAAAGACTCTACCGGGATCTGCTTTATCGGCGAACGCAAATTCCGCGAGTTCCTCGGCCGCTACCTTCCTGCTCAGCCGGGCAAAATCGTCACCGTTGACGGCGACGAAATCGGCGAGCATCAGGGTTTGATGTACCATACCCTTGGCCAGCGTAAAGGCCTCGGCATCGGCGGCACCAAAGAAGGCAGCGAGGACCCGTGGTACGTTGTTGATAAAGACGTCGAAAACAATATTCTGGTCGTAGCTCAAGGCCACGACCACCCGCGTCTGATGTCCAGGGGCCTGATTGCCCAACAGCTGCACTGGGTCGATCGCGAGCCGGTTAAAGGCACTCTGCGCTGCACGGTGAAGACCCGCTATCGCCAGACCGATATTCCGTGCACCGTGAAAGCGCTGGATGACGACCGCATCGAGGTACTTTTTGACGAACCGGTTGCGGCGGTGACGCCGGGCCAGTCGGCGGTCTTCTATCTTGGCGAAGTGTGCCTCGGCGGCGGCGTGATCGAGCAGCGTATGCCGCTGCAGTCCTGACAGACAGTTTTTACCGCCGGTGAGACAAAACCCTCCCCGACGGTTTACAAGGAGTAGGTGTGGCGAAGAATTATTATGACATCACGTTGGCGCTGGCGGGCATCTGCCAGGCCGCCCGTCTGGTTCAGCAGCTGGCGCACCAGGGCCATTGCGACAGCGATGCCCTGCACGTGTCGCTGAACAGCATCATCGATCTCAACCCGGATTCAACGCTGGCGGTGTTCGGTGGTAGTGAAGCCAATCTTCGCCTCGGGCTGGAAACGCTGCTTGGCGTACTCAACAGCGGCAGCCGCCAGGGTCTCAATGCTGAGTTGACCCGCTACACCTTAAGCCTGATGGTGCTTGAGCGTAAGCTTGACGGGAGCAAAGGGGCGATGGATACCCTTGGCAACCGCATCGCCGGCCTGCGCCGTCAGCTGGAGCATTTCGATCTGCAATCAGAAACGCTGCTCAGCGCCATGGCGGGGATCTACGTTGACGTCATCAGTCCGCTGGGCCCGCGTATTCAGGTGACCGGCTCCCCCGCCGTGTTGCAAAGCCCGCAGGTTCAGGCCAAGGTCCGCGCCTCGCTGCTGGCTGGCATTCGTGCCGCCGTGCTCTGGCACCAGGTGGGCGGCGGGCGCATGCAGCTCATGTTTTCTCGTAATCGTCTGGTTAACCAGGCAAAACAAATTCTTGCTCATTTAACCCCGGAGTTGTGATCTATGGAATTATCCTCACTGACCGCCGTTTCCCCTGTCGATGGACGCTACGGCGATAAAGTCAGCGCGCTGCGCGGTATCTTCAGCGAATTCGGTTTGCTGAAATTCCGTGTACAAGTCGAAGTACGTTGGCTGCAGAAGTTAGCCGCGCACGCAGCGATCAAGGAAGTTCCTGCTTTTGCTGCTGACGCAAACGGTTTCCTTGATAAAATCGTTGCCGACTTCAGCGTTGAAGATGCGCAGCGCATCAAAACCATCGAACGTACCACCAACCACGATGTGAAAGCGGTAGAGTATTTCCTCAAGGAAAAAGTGGCCGATATCGCTGAACTGCATGCGGTATCTGAATTCATCCACTTCGCCTGCACCTCCGAAGACATTAACAACCTCTCCCACGCGCTGATGCTGAAAACCGCGCGCGATGAGGTGGTTCTGCCGTACTGGCGCAAGCTTATCGACGCGGTGAAAGAGCTTGCGGTTCAGTATCGCGATGTACCGCTGCTGTCCCGCACTCACGGTCAGCCGGCCACGCCGTCCACAATGGGTAAAGAGATGGCTAACGTCGCTTACCGTATGGAGCGTCAGTATCGTCAGCTAAACCAGGTGGAGATTCTGGGTAAAATCAACGGCGCGGTGGGTAACTATAACGCCCACATCGCGGCGTATCCGGAAGTGGACTGGCACCAGTTCAGTGAAGAGTTTGTTACCTCGCTGGGCATCCAGTGGAACCCGTACACCACGCAGATTGAGCCGCATGACTATATTGCCGAGCTGTTCGACTGCATCGCCCGCTTCAACACCATCCTGATCGACTTCGATCGCGATGTGTGGGGCTACATCGCGCTGAACCACTTCAAGCAGAAGACGATCGCCGGTGAAATCGGTTCATCCACTATGCCGCATAAAGTGAATCCGATCGATTTCGAGAACTCCGAAGGTAACCTCGGCCTGGCTAACGCCATGATGCAGCACCTGGCGAGCAAACTGCCGGTTTCCCGCTGGCAGCGCGACCTGACCGATTCAACCGTACTGCGTAACCTCGGTGTCGGTATCGGCTACGCGCTGATTGCTTATCAGTCGACCCTCAAAGGTGTCAGCAAACTGGAGCTGAACGGCGATCGCCTGCTGGACGAGTTGGATCATAACTGGGAAGTGCTGGCTGAGCCGATCCAGACCGTGATGCGCCGCTACGGTATCGAAAAACCGTACGAGAAGCTGAAAGAGCTGACCCGCGGTAAGCGCGTGGACGCGGAAGGAATGCAACAGTTCATCGACAGCCTGCCGCTGCCGGAAGACGAGAAAGTTCGCCTGAAAGCCATGACGCCGGCCAACTACATCGGTCGCGCGACCACCATGGTTGACGAACTGAAGTAATCGCTTTGTCTCACCTTCCTCCGTGAATCGGCGGAGAGTGCGTGAATGCAGAGAAACAGATGGCCGGGAATCATTCCGGCCATCAATTCGTCAGGGCGATGACCGTGCCCGTCACGCGCCTTAATTCACTTTTTCGTCACATCATCCATCGATGTGCCGCTTTTCATTTTTGCCTCATTTTTCATTTCATGTTTTTTTAACTCAGCCTGAGTTTTACACCCCTCCTTCACTTGTGCACCGCTGACGGCTCTGCAGTCATCGATGATGTGATCCGGATTTTTTAGCTGCTCTTTTTCCGCCTGTTTTTCTGACGTGCTGCTGGCTGGGTTTTCTGCCAGGGCTGATGAACAGAAAACTAAGGTTAAACATGTGGTTAGCATCAACGAAGCGCGTTTCAACTCATTCAGTCTCATACGTGAACTCCATGTGTGGGGGGATGCAGAGATAATCATCACTAAGGATATACGATCATTCGCTAGTTGCCCGGTCGTTGACGGATAATCATCCTGGCCAGACCCACCAAATTATCAGCACAATGCTCGTCGAAGTGGAAACACGAAGATAAACTTGCCAATATATGCCCACGGTATGCCCCTTTCTCGTACCGGATGTATATCGGGCGCTGGCGCTACCTCCCTCTCTCCACCGGCCTGGCAGGCCAGAAAATGGGGATGGCAGGTGAAGTTATAACGCAAACCTTTCATTTACAGCCGTTTAAATTCAGTATATCTATTCAGCGCTACACTACTCGAAACCAAAATAAATGGGAGAAAAGGCATGCGCGTGCTCGTCGTTGAGGATAACGCTTTACTGCGCCATCACCTGAAAGTTCAGCTCCAGGAATTAGGCCATCAGGTGGACGCAGCAGAAGATGCAAAGGAAGCCGATTACTATCTGGGTGAACACGTGCCGGATATCGCCATTGTCGATCTGGGCCTGCCCGACGAAGACGGTCTTTCTCTGATTCGCCGCTGGCGCAGTCATGACGTGTCGGTTCCGGTACTGGTATTGACCGCCCGTGAAGGCTGGCAGGATAAAGTCGAGGTGCTGAGCGCCGGTGCGGACGACTACGTCACCAAACCGTTCCATATTGAAGAAGTCGCTGCCCGGATGCAGGCGCTACTGCGCCGCAACAGCGGCCTGGCATCACAGGTTATTTCCATTCCGCCTTTCCAGGTTGACCTGTCACGCCGCGAGCTGTCGATTAACGAACAGCCCATCAAGCTGACCGCATTTGAATACACCATTATGGAAACGCTGATTCGTAACCGTGGCAAAGTCGTCAGCAAAGATTCATTAATGCTCCAGCTCTACCCCGATGCTGAACTGCGCGAAAGCCACACCATCGATGTACTGATGGGGCGGCTGCGGAAAAAAATTCAGACTCAGCACCCGCATGATGTCATTACGACCGTGCGCGGCCAGGGCTATTTATTTGAACTACGCGAATGAAAAGTCCGCTACGGCATATTTTGCCGCTTTCATTACGCGTGCGTTTTCTGCTGGCGACGGCGGCAGTGGTGCTGGTGCTTTCGCTGGCCTACGGCATGGTGGCGCTGGTGGGCTACAGCGTCAGCTTTGATAAAACCACCTTCCGCTTGCTGCGCGGCGAAAGCAACCTGTTCTATATGCTGGCAAGGTGGGAAAACAACCACATCGACGTGGATATCCCCGAAAACCTCAACATGCAGAGCCCGACGGTTACGTTGATATACGATGCCAAAGGCAAACTGCTGTGGATGCAGCGCGATGTCGCCTGGCTGGCAAAACGTATTCAACCTGAATGGCTGAAAAGCAACGGCTTCCACGAAATCGAGTCCGACGTTGACAGCAGCAGCATGCTGCTGCGCAACAATCAACAGTTCCAGGAGGAGCTGGACGCCCTTCGCCAGCAGGATGATGGTTCAGAAATGACCCACTCGGTGGCGATCAATATCTACCCGGCAACCGATAAGATGCCGCAGCTGAGCATCGTGGTGATCGACACCATTCCTGTCGAGCTGAAACGCTCTTATATGGTCTGGAGCTGGTTTATCTATGTGCTGGTTGCCAACCTGCTGCTGGTGATCCCGCTGCTTTGGGTGGCGGCCTGGTGGAGCCTGCGCCCCATCGAGTCGCTGGCAAAAGAGGTCCGCGAGCTGGAAGAGCATCACCGCGACATGCTCAACCCGAATACCACCCGCGAACTGACCCGACTGGTCAGCAACCTTAACCGGTTGCTGACCAGCGAGCGCGAGCGCTACGACAAATATCGCACCACGCTGACCGATTTGACCCATAGTCTGAAAACGCCGCTGGCCGTGCTGCAAAGCACCCTGCGTTCTTTGCGCGGCGAAAAGATTGACCTTAATGAAGCAGAACCGATCATGCTGGAGCAGATCAGCCGCATCTCGCAGCAAATCGGCTACTACCTGCATCGCGCCAGTATGCGCAGCGGCGGTACCCTGCTCAGCCGCGAACTGCACCCCATTGCGCCGCTGCTCGACAAGTTGACCTCGGCGTTGAACAAGGTTTATCAGCGCAAAGGGGTCAATATCAGTCTTGATATCTCTCCGGAGATCAGCTTTGTCGGCGAACAGAATGATTTTATGGAAGTAATGGGCAACGTTCTGGATAACGCCTGTAAATACTGCCTGGAATTTGTCGAAGTTTCCGTGCGTCAGACCAACGACAACCACCTGCATATTCTGGTGGAAGATGATGGCCCCGGCATCCCGTTAAACCAGCGGACTGCCGTATTCGATCGCGGGCAACGTGCCGATACGCTGCGGCCAGGCCAGGGCGTGGGACTCTCCGTCGCCCGGGAGATCGTTGAGCAATACGATGGCGACATTCTCACCGGCGAAAGTCTGCTCGGCGGAGCCTGCATGGAGGTGGTTTTTGGCCGCCAGCTGCCCGACGATACGGAAAGCTGAATCGCCCCGCTTCCCACGCCTGGGCAAACTCTGTGACTACGAAGCACAATCGCCGTCAACAAAGAGGCAGTTTGAAGCATGGCGTGTATAATCCCAAACAGACACCTGCTGTGGAATAAATAAAATGGATTATCAATTAACGCTTAACTGGCCTGACTTTATCGAACGCTACTGGCAAAAACGCCCGGTAGTCCTCAAGCGCGGCTTCGCGAATTTCGTCGATCCCATTAGCCCGGATGAACTGGCCGGGCTGGCGATGGAAAGCGAAGTCGATAGCCGCCTGGTCAGCCATCAGGACGGGAAATGGCAGGTCAGCCATGGTCCTTTCGAAAGCTACGACCATCTGAGCGAAAACAACTGGTCGCTGCTGGTGCAGGCGGTGAATAACTGGCACGAGCCGACGGCCGCGCTGATGCAGCCCTTCCGCGCTCTCCCCGACTGGCGTATTGATGATCTGATGATCTCTTTCTCCGTGCCCGGCGGCGGCGTAGGTCCCCATCTCGATCAGTACGACGTGTTTATCATCCAGGGAACCGGCCGGCGTCGTTGGCGCGTGGGCGATAAAGTCCCGATGAAGCAGCACTGCCCGCATCCAGACCTGCTGCAGGTGGATCCGTTCGACGCCATCATTGATGAAGAGATGGAGCCGGGCGATATTCTCTATATTCCGCCGGGATTCCCGCACGAGGGGTATTCCCTGGAAAACTCGCTGAACTATTCGGTAGGCTATCGCTCGCCAAATGCCCGCGAGTTGTTCAGCGGCTTTGCCGACTATATTCTGCAACGTGAACTGGGTAGCCAGCGCTATGTCGATCCGGATGTGCCTTCCCGCGATCATCCGGCGGATATTCTGCCAGCTGAACTCGACCGTCTGCGCGATATGATGCTGGGGTTGATTAACCAGCCAGAGCATTTTAAGCAGTGGTTTGGGGAGTTTATCACCCAATCCCGCCATGAGCTGGACGTCGCTCCTGCTGAGCCGCCGTATCAGCCTGATGAGATTTACGACGCGCTACAACAGGGCGATCGCCTGGTGCGGCTGGGCGGGCTGCGCGTACTGCGTATCGATGGCGAGGTGTTCGTCAACGGCGAGAAGATTAATTCGCCGCACCGTCCGGCGCTGGACGCGCTGGCCACGCATCTGTCGCTTAACGCGGAACATTTTGGCGATGCGCTGGAAGATCCATCGTTCCTCGCAATGCTTGCCGCACTGGTCAACTGCGGCTACTGGTTCTTCGAGGACTGATCCGCGAGATGCCCGGTGGCGGCTCACGCCTTACCGGGCCTACGGTCCCGGCTCCGGGATTATGTACCACACTGCATATATTGCCCGGTGGCGGCTCACGCCTTACCGGGCCTACGGTCGGGCTCCGGGATTATGTACCACACCGCATATATTGCCCGGTGGCGGCTTATGCCTTACCGGGCCTACGGTCCGGGCTCCGGGATTATGTAGCGCACTGCATATATTGCCCAATGGCGGCTCACGCCTTACCGGGCCTACGGTCCGGGCTCCGGGATTGTGTACCACACCGCATATATTGCCCGGTGGCGGCTCGCGCCTTACCGGGCCCACGGTCCGGGCTCCGGGATTGTGTACCGCACCGCATATATTGCCCGGTGGCGTCTTACGCCTTACCGGGCCTACGGGATGAATGTGAGTCTGGATTCTGTAGGCCGGGTAAGGCGTGAGCCGTCACCCGGCGTTCTGTTTGCGCTCTCCGGCGTCAAAATCGGCAACGTCCCCAGCCCAATCCGGCGGATACAACCCGAGGCTCACATCACGATGAAAAGTTGAATACGGCCAGTCAATCACCCTCTTCACATAGCCATGTTTCACCGGATTGATGTAAACGTAATCCATATGCCGTCGGTAATCGTCCTCATGACGGATCGCATGTTCCCAGAAACGGGGCTGCCAGACCTCGCGCATTCCCAGTTCGCGGGTGAATGTTTTTTTAATATCCCGCCAGCGTCCCGAATAATCGGTATCACCTTCCGGTAGCGTCCAGATAGCATGCATATGTTCGGGTAAAATAACCCACGCGTTAATCAGGAAGGGCTTTTTGCGTTTAATATCAGCTGCCACAGCGCGAAGTTGAGCGATATGGCGGGTCAAAAGATCGCTTTGCCGATTTCGCAAATTGACGGTAAAGAACCAGGTACCGCCAGGGATATGGCTGCGGCGGTAATTTGACATCAGAGGTTCCCTCCCCTTCCGCAGGTGCAGGTACGCAGTCTTTGCGAACCGCACGTTCGGTATTGCCCGGTGGCGGCTTACGCCTTACCGGGCCTACGGTCCGGGCTCCGGAATTATGTAGCGCACCGCATATATTGCCCGATGGCGGCTCGCGCCTTACCGGGCCTACGGTCCGGGCTCCGGAATTATGTACCGCACCGCATATATTGCCCGCTGCGGCTTACCGGGCCTACCAATAGCCCGGATAAGCACCGCGCTATCCGGGAGTTCTTCGGGATCAGGCGCCGCGTTTTGCCGTTAGCTCCGCAATCCGCACAATCACCTGCACCGCCTTCTCCATCCCCTCCAGCGTGACGAATTCATGCTTGCCGTGATAGTTATAGCCGCCGGTAAACAGGTTCGGACAGGGTAGCCCCATAAAGGAGAGCTGCGCGCCGTCGGTGCCGCCGCGAATCGGCTTCATTTGCGGTTCAATATCGCAATCCACCATCGCCTGGCGGGCAATCTCCACGACGTGCGGGTGCGACATCACTTTTTCATGCATATTGTAATAGCTGTCTTCAATCACCAGCTCAATATAGCAATCCGGATGCAGCCCCTTACCGACCTTTTTGGCAATTTCCATCATTTTGCGCTTGCGGGCCTCGAACTGCTTACGGTCAAAGTCGCGAATGATGTAGTGCATTTCTGCCCGGTCAACGCTGCCTTTCATGCTCGCCAGATGGTAAAAACCTTCGTAGCCTTCGGTCGTCTCCGGCACCTCATCGGCAGGGATTTCCGCATGAATCCGTGCCGCCAGCGACAGCGCATTCACCATCACCCCTTTTGCGGTGCCCGGATGGACATTGTTGCCCACGATCTTAATGGTCACCGATGCGGCGTTGAAGTTTTCAAACTCCAGCTCGCCCACTCCGCCGCCGTCAACGGTATAGGCCCAGCGGGCGTCAAACGCGGCGACATCAAAGTGCTTCGCCCCTTTCCCGACCTCTTCGTCAGGCGTGAAGGCCACGCGAATATCGCCGTGAGGAATATTTTTCGCCTTCAGCGTCGCCAGCGCGGTCATTATCTCGGCGATACCGGCTTTGTCATCGGCGCCAAGCAGCGTTTTGCCATCGGTGGTGATCAGCGTTTGCCCAAGCAGCTGGTGCAGTACCGGGAACATCACCGGAGAAAGCACTTCATCGCCAATCCCAAGCGCGATATCACCGCCACGGTAGTTTTCAACGATTTGCGGGTTCACGTTTTTGCCGCTGAAATCCGGCGCCGTGTCGACGTGGGAAATAAAGCCAATGGGCGGAATAGCGCCGGCAACGTTGGCCGGAAGGGTTCCCATCACCGTCCCTTTCTCACTTAGCGTCACATTAACCAGTCCCATTTCTTCCAGCTGCGCCTGCAGCAGGCGTAACAGCTTCCACTGACCTTCCGTGCTTGGAACCTGACGCACGCCAGGCTTCGACTGTGTGTCCAGAGAAACGTACTGTAAAAAACGCTCAAGCAATTTATCCATGTAGCCACCCTCATCTTTTGTGACAACATTATTCATAAGCCCGAATATACAAATATTGCGTCAGGTCATTTTTAGCCCGGCAAATAAAAATTTAATACATGAACCGGCGTATTGTTGTAAAGGTCGTGTATCCGTATGAGACAGGCATTGGCGATCGCAAGCGATTGCCGTAGAATGCTGGCCCTCGTTTATTATGCGCAACCGCAAAGGTGGTTAACCACAAACCCCGCAACGGTCAATCGTCCGCTGCGTCTACATGGGACAGAGTTAAAAATTGAATATACAACCGCGTTCGCTTTCGCCGCTGGTGCAACTGGCGGGAATTCGCAAAAGCTTTGATGGAAAAACGGTTATCTCAGATCTGAATCTGACCATCAACAACGGTGAGTTTCTCACCCTGCTTGGCCCCTCTGGCTGCGGTAAAACCACCGTTCTTCGTCTTATTGCCGGGCTTGAAAACGTCGACAGCGGGCGAATTCATCTCGAAGATCAGGACATCACTCATGTTCCGGCGGAAAACCGCCACGTCAATACCGTCTTCCAAAGCTACGCTCTGTTTCCCCATATGAGCGTATTCGAAAACGTCGCCTTCGGTCTGCGGATGCAGAAAACGCCGGCGGCGGAAATCACGCCTCGCGTCCTCGATGCGCTGCGCATGGTCCAGCTGGAGGAGTTTGCCCAACGCAAACCGCATCAGCTCTCCGGCGGTCAGCAGCAGCGGGTGGCTATCGCCCGGGCGGTGGTCAACAAACCGCGCCTGCTGCTGCTGGATGAGTCCCTGTCGGCGCTGGATTACAAGCTGCGTAAGCAGATGCAAAACGAGCTGAAGGCGTTGCAGCGTAAGCTGGGCATCACCTTCGTCTTCGTCACCCACGATCAGGAAGAGGCCCTGACCATGTCCGACCGCATCGTGGTCATGCGCGATGGGAAAATCGAGCAGGACGGCACGCCGCGTGAAATCTACGAAGAGCCGAAAAACCTGTTCGTCGCCAGTTTTATCGGCGAGATTAATCTGTTTAATGCTACGGTCATTGAACGCCTTGACGAGCAGCGCGTCCGCGCCAGCGTTGAAGGCCGCGAATGCAATATCTACGTCAACTTCCCCGTCGAGCGGGGTCAGCGGCTGAACGTTCTGCTGCGCCCGGAAGATCTGCGCGTCGATGAAGTCCACGACGGCAGCGACGCCGACGGACTGATCGGCTACATTCGCGAGCGCAACTACAAAGGCATGACGCTGGAGTCGGTTGTCGAACTGGAAAATGGCAAAATGGTGATGGTCAGTGAATTCTTTAACGAAGACGATCCGGACTTTGATCACCCGCTTGACCAGAAAATGGCCATTAACTGGGTAGAAAGCTGGGAGGTTGTGCTGGCTGATGAAGAACACCAGTAAATTCCAGAATGTGGTGATCGCCACTATCGTGGGTTGGCTTGTGCTGTTTGTGTTCCTGCCCAACCTGATGATCATCGGTACCAGCTTTTTGACCCGCGACGACGCCAGTTTCGTCAAGATGGTCTTCACGCTGGATAACTACACGCGCCTGCTGGATCCGCTCTATTACGACGTGCTGCTGCACTCGCTTAATATGGCGCTGCTGGCGACCCTTGCCTGTCTGGCGCTCGGCTATCCTTTCGCCTGGTTTCTGGCCAGGCTGCCGGAAAAAGTGCGCCCGCTGCTGCTGTTTCTGCTGATCGTGCCGTTCTGGACTAACTCCTTGATCCGTATCTACGGGCTGAAAATCTTCCTCAGCACCAAAGGGTATCTCAACGAGTTCCTGCTGTGGCTGGGAGTGATTGATACGCCGCTGCGCATCATGTATACCCCGTCTGCGGTCATCATCGGACTGGTCTATATTCTGCTGCCATTTATGGTGATGCCGCTGTACTCCAGTATTGAGAAGCTCGATCGTCCTCTGCTGGAAGCGGCAAGAGATCTGGGCGCCAGCAAGCTGCAAACCTTTATCCGCATCATTATTCCACTGACCATGCCGGGCATTATCGCCGGCTGTCTGCTGGTGATGCTGCCGGCGATGGGGCTGTTCTACGTCTCGGATCTGATGGGCGGCGCCAAAAACCTGCTGATCGGTAACGTGATTAAGAGTCAGTTCCTGAATATCCGCGACTGGCCGTTTGGCGCCGCAACCAGCATTACGCTGACGCTGGTGATGGGCCTGATGCTGTTAATTTACTGGCGCGCGGCGCGTCTGTTGAATAACAAGGTGGAACTCGAATGATCGGTCGACTGCTGCGCGGCGGCTTTATGACCGCCATTTATGCTTACCTGTATATTCCGATCATTATTCTGATCGTCAACTCGTTTAACAGTTCGCGCTTTGGTATTAACTGGCAGGGCTTTACCACTCAATGGTATAGCCTGTTGATGAACAACGATAGTCTGCTGCAGGCCGCACAGCACTCGCTGACCATGGCGGTGCTGTCAGCCACCTTTGCAACGCTTATCGGGTCGCTGACCGCCGTCGCGCTGTATCGCTATCGTTTTCGTGGTAAACCGTTCGTCAGCGGAATGCTGTTCGTGGTGATGATGTCGCCGGATATCGTCATGGCCATCTCCCTGCTGGTGCTGTTTATGCTGATCGGCATTCAGCTGGGGTTCTGGTCGCTGCTGTTTTCGCACATCACCTTCTGCCTGCCTTTCGTGGTGGTGACGGTCTATTCGCGCCTCAAAGGTTTTGATGTGCGGATGCTGGAGGCGGCGAAAGATCTGGGCGCCAGCGAGTTGACCATTCTGCGTAAAATTCTTCTGCCGCTGGCGCTGCCTGCCGTGGCCGCCGGATGGCTGCTGAGCTTTACGCTGTCGATGGATGATGTGGTGGTGTCGTCATTCGTGACCGGCCCGGGTTACGAGATCCTGCCGCTGAAGATCTATTCGATGGTCAAAGTGGGCGTATCGCCGGAAGTGAATGCCCTGGCGACGATTCTGTTAGTTCTGTCGCTGGTGATGGTCATCGCCAGCCAATTGATTGCACGTGATAAAACTCAGGGGACGTTAAAATGAAAAAATGGTCACGCCACCTGCTCGCAGCGGGCGCTCTGGTAATGGGTATCAGCGCCGCGCATGCGGACGACAGCAAAACGCTCTATTTCTATAACTGGACCGAGTATGTGCCGCCGGGTCTGCTGGAGCAGTTCACCAAAGAGACCGGCATCAAGGTTATCTATTCCACTTACGAGTCGAATGAAACCATGTACGCCAAACTCAAAACCTACAAAGACGGCGCCTACGATCTGGTAGTGCCTTCCACCTATTTCGTCGACAAGATGCGTAAAGAAGGGATGTTGCAGAAGATCGATAAGAGCAAGCTGACGAACTTCAGCAACCTCGATCCGCAGATGCTGAACAAACCGTTCGATCCGGGCAACGATTATTCCATTCCCTACATCTGGGGCGCCACCGCCATTGGCGTCAATAGCGATGCTATCGACCCGAAAACCGTCACCAGCTGGGCCGACCTGTGGAAACCAGAGTATAAGAGCAGCCTGCTGCTGACCGACGATGCGCGGGAAGTGTTCCAGATAGCCTTACGTAAGCTGGGCTATTCCGGCAATACCACCGACCCGAAAGAGATTGAAGCCGCCTACAACGAGCTGAAAAAACTGATGCCTAACGTCGCGGCGTTTAACTCCGATAATCCGGCCAACCCGTATATGGAAGGGGAAGTGAATCTCGGCATGGTGTGGAACGGTTCGGCATGGGTTGCCCGCCAGTCGGGCACGCCGCTCGAGGTCGTCTGGCCGAAAGAAGGCGGGATCTTCTGGATGGATAGCCTGGCGATTCCGGCGAATGCGAAAAACGTCGACGGCGCGCTCAAGCTGATTAACTTCTTGCTGCGTCCGGAAGTGGCAAAACAGGTGGCGGAAACCATCGGCTACCCGACGCCAAATCTCGCCGCGCGTAAAATGCTCAGCCCGGAAGTCGCCAATGATAAGTCGCTCTACCCGGATGCGGACACTATCGCCAGGGGCGAATGGCAAAACGATGTAGGCAGCGCCAGCACCCTGTATGAAGAGTATTATCAGAAGCTAAAAGCGGGCCGTTAATCCCGTCAGGCGGAGCCCCGGCTCCGCCGTTGTTTCGTCCTTCCCCCGCTCTACTGCGCAACACTGACACTCATACCAGCGCAGAATTTCCGCCACGAGGCTAATCATGCTGGCGACGGTATGACTGCTGCCGAGGCGGGGCAATCGGGTCGCCATTATCATCCCGCGTAAGCCGCCGGGTGCGGCCATTCCTCCGCGATTCAACTCTGGGTATTAGCACCCGCACGTTGATTGGGGCCCCCGGACGCCGGCTTATCCCGCATCGCGCCCATCCGCCATCAGAATCTGACCAAACTCGGCGCGCAGCCGGTTTTTCAGGACTTTACCGGTGGCGCTGACGGGGAGCGCATCGATGAACAGAATCCGGTCCGGAAGCTGCCATTTCGGCACTCGTGTCTGGTACCAGGCCAACAGCTCCGGCTCTTCAATTTCGCCATCTTCTGCCCTGACACACAGCAGCACCGGACGCTCATCCCAGCGCGGATGCCGCGCCGCAATCGCCGCCGCGCTGCGAATCGCCGGATGGGCAAGCGCAATATTCTCCAGCTCGACCGTTGAGATCCACTCTCCGCCGGACTTAATGATATCTTTCGCCCGATCGTGAATCACCAGGTAGCCATTCTCATCAACCGTGCCAATATCACCGGTGTCGAACCAGCCGTCATCGGTCAACGCGGTATCGGGACGACCGTAGTAATTTGCCGCCACCCAATGGCCGCGCACCTGCAGATAGCCCTGACTTTCGCCATCGTTGGCCAGCGCCTGGCCCTCAGCATCCACCACCCGCAGATCGATGCCAAAAATGACGCGCCCCTGACCGTGCCCCAGTTTTTGCTGTGCCTCCTGAGGCAGGGCTTTATGTTTGCTCAGCGGCGTGTTGATGGTGCCGATGGGCGAAGTCTCGGTCATCCCCCAGGCATGAATCAGCTCAATACCATAATCGCGGCGGAAGACCTCAATCATCGACGGGGGCAGCGCCGACCCGCCGACAAAAGATCGTTTAAAACAGGGCAGGCGAACATCCGATTTACGCAGCGCGGCAAGCAATCCTGCCCAGATGACCGGAACGCCGAAGGCGACGCTGACCTGCTCCTCGCTCAACAGCCGCAGCAGGCTGTCGCCGTCCAGATTCGGCCCCGGCAGAACCAGGCGAGCGCCGGCCATCGCGGCAATAAAAGGCGTGCCCCAGGCATTGACGTGGAACATCGGCACTACCGGCAACAGCGTGTCCTGCGCCGAGATACCGGCCGCATCCGGCTGATTGCCGCTCAGCGCATGCAGTACCAGCGAGCGGTGGGTATTCAGCACCCCTTTCGGCTTGCCGGTGGTCCCCGAGGTATAGCACAGCGACGCCGGCGAATGTTCGCTCACCTCGGGCCAGCGATACGCCGGATCCGCTGCAGCGATCAGCTCATCAAAAAACAGCAGCGAGTCCAGCGCGGCGAGCGCCTCCTCATTCCGCGGCTCCAGCAGAACAAAATGCTTTACCGTTGGCAACTGGGGCCGCAGCGCGCAGATAAGCGGCAGAAAGGTGTCGTCGAAAAACAGAATCTCGTCCGCGGCATCATTGATGATAAACGCGAGGTGTTCCGTGGACAGGCGTGGGTTGATGGTATGCGTCACCCATCCCCCAGAACTGATGCCAAAATAGATCTCCAGATGGCGGCGATTATTCCACGCCAGCGTGCCGCAGCGGGCGCCTGTCGGGAGCCCCAGCCGGCTCATGGCGGAAGCCAGACGCAGGGCGTTATCCGCCACCTCTCCCCAGCTACTGTACTCTCTTCCCCCTAACGTCCCGACCGAAACAATTTCCGTATCGCTATGATAGCGCGCAGCATGCTCAATGAGCGTCCGGGTCGTTAAATCCTGATACATCATCGGTGGATGCATGGCTGTTACTCCGCGACAGGCTGATATGTTGTGTAAGTGATGCGGTCCGGTGTGCACCCGAACTCTCACTAAATCTGGCAACAACCCGGGCAGCCAACCAAAACAGATGTGCAAAATTTAGCGTTCACGCACAAGAATCCTCGTCTGGCAGCGGGGAATGTGATGGGAAATGGCTTTTCACGCGCGGCGGCAGCGCGCAGAAGAGGGGCCGACGCAGTGAAGAATGCGCGAGTGGTACGCTCGTCGCATTCAACTCGCGCCGGCGCAATGTTTCAGTTGCCAGGCTCTGGCTGCGGGGCCGTAAACTTATATCCTTTTCCCCATACCGTCAGAATAAACTCCGGCTCCGCCGGATTATCTTCTATTTTCATCCTCAGCCGATTAATGTGCGTGTTGACCGTATGCTCATACCCTTCATGCTGATAGCCCCACACCTGGTTGAGCAAACTGATGCGGGAAAAGACCTTATCGGGATGCCGGGCAAAGAACCACAGCAGGTCGAACTCGCGCGGCGTCAGGTCAAGGGCGAGATCGCGCAGACGCGCTTCGCGCGCAAGCGGGTCGATGGTCAGCCGGTCAATGTGCAGTATGCCGGCGTCCTGCATCAGATTCTGGGCCATGGCCTCCTGACGACGGAAGAGCGCCTTCACTCGCGCCACCAGCTCAAGCATCGAAAAGGGTTTCGCGAGGTAGTCATCTGCCCCGAGTTCCAGCCCCAGGACACGATGGACTTCACTTGCGCGCGCGCTGATTATCACTATCGGCATGTAGCTTGCCATGGTGCGGGCATGCCGGCAGATCTCCAGACCGTCGATGCCCGGTAACATCAGGTCGAGGATCAGCGCGTCCCAGCCGCCCTGCCTGACCATCGCCAGCCCGCCGGTGCCTTCAGCAGCATGGCTGATTTCATAGCCCTCCTCGCATAAATGCAGCTGCAGCAGCTCCGCGATATTTTCATCATCTTCAATAATTAATACTTTTTTGGGCTTCAT
Organism: Klebsiella sp. CSG-1; assembly: GCF_056521145.1. Lineage (NCBI taxonomy): Bacteria > Pseudomonadati > Pseudomonadota > Gammaproteobacteria > Enterobacterales > Enterobacteriaceae > Klebsiella > Klebsiella sp. CSG-1. The sequence continues at coordinate 21,836 of NZ_JBWNLD010000010.1, forward strand.
CGCTGCCGCCTTATTGCGTTCTGTCAGAGACAGTTTAGACGACATTCGCATCGCGAGTTATCACATTTAATTTAACTTTTCGTGATACATCGGCGAACAGATTCAGGCCACACTGTTATTAACGCAATAACCGGGAATATCATGATGAACAGTCTCTCAAATCAGAGTAAGCCCGCGACCATTCATCCTCTGTGGTTAAGAATTTGCCACTGGGTTAATGCGCTTTCGATATTAATTATGGTGACCAGCGGCTGGCGTATTTATAACGCCTCACCGTTGTTTAATTTTGATATTCCGGATGTACTGACTCTTGGCGGTTGGCTGGCAGGCGCATTGCAATGGCATTTTTCAGCAATGTGGTTGTTTGCTCTTAACGGTGTATTTTACCTGCTGATGAATCTTGTCAGCGGGCGCTTAAAAAAACAATTCTGGCCTCTGTCGCCGCAAGGGGTAATTGACGATTTTATTTCCGCACTACGCGGCAGGCTGACACATGACAATCCCGGCCATTATAACTACGTCCAGAAACTGGCCTATCTCTTCGTCATGCTCGATAGCATTATTCTGGCGTTATCCGGTCTGGTTATCTGGAAGTCGGTGCAGTTTCCGCTGCTACGAATCTTACTCGGGGGATATGACAACGCACGGGTGATTCATTTCTTTGCGATGTCCGCACTGATGGGATTTGTCGTTATTCATCTGCTGATGGTGCTGCTGGTCCCGAAAACATTACTGGCCATGCTCCGCGGACGATAAGGAAAATACAGTGAACAATCATAAAAATTCATTCTCCGCCGCCGACAAGGCCATCGTAGTCCAGGAGGCGAGCCGGGAAATTAACAAGCGGCTCTCATCGGAAGGTCGTCGCCGCTTTATCAGACAGGGGTTAACTTTTGGCGGTCTGATGCTGTTAAGCGGTTGCGATATCAGCAATAACAGCGAGGTCGAAACAACCTTAAGCCAGATCTCACAATTTAACGATCGTATTCAACGCTGGTTATTTAATGCTAATAACCTTGCGCCGGTTTATCCCGAAAGTATGATCGCTCGCCCTTTCCCGTTTAATGCATTTTACAGCGAGGATCAGGCGCCCGCGATCGACGGCAGCGATTATCGTCTTGAAGTTTCTGGATTAGTGGCTGACAAACGCCCATGGACACTGGCCGAACTGCATAAGATGGCGCAGGTCAGCCAGATCACGCGACATATTTGTGTGGAAGGATGGAGCGCCATCGGTAAATGGGGTGGCGTTCCGTTTGCCCTATTCCTCAAACGTATCGGCGCCGATCTGAGCGCCAGCTACGTCAGCTTTCGCTGTGCTGATAATTATTATACCAGTATCGACATGGCCACTGCGCTCCATCCGCAGACGATTATGGCATTAACCTACGATGGCCAGATATTACCGCGTAAATATGGTTTCCCGATGAAGTTAAGAATTCCGACCAAGCTCGGTTATAAAAACCCGAAGCATATTATGTCAATTGAAGTCACCAACCGCTACCCCGGCGGCTACTGGGAAGACCAGGGTTATAACTGGTTCGCCGGTAGTTAATTCGTGGTCGTCATCATCCGTTATTCATACAACATGAAGGAATTGCAAAATGAAAAAGATTAATACATTACTGATGTGCTCTGCTTTACTTTTCGGTATGTCCAGCGCCTACGCTGCCGATAATATGGCCAAAGATAACATGGGCAAGATGTCTCACGACTGCACAAAAGATGGCATGAAAAAAGAGTGTATGTCTAAAGATGGCATGTCGAAGGATAAAATGAGCAAAGACAGCATGGCCAAAGATGCCATGGCGAAAGACAAGATGGGCAAAGACACGATGGGTAAACAATAACCGCGCAGCCCGACGACGAGGTCAAAGGGGTGGCCTGCCGGTTGGGCAGGTAACCCCTTTTTATCCCCTCATCCTGCCACCGTAGGATCGCCAGCAGGGGCCCTCGAAACACCGGGAAACCGCTCTCCTCCGACCTGAGCTTTAGCAATCAAAGCCGTAGCGTTACGGGATCAGAGATCTTTCAACAGCCGGTCGACGAATGCCGGAACAACCTCACTCGCCAGACCGTAGTGTTTTTCGGCAAATTCGCTGCCGACCTGGCTGGGCTCGAGGTTAAGTTCCACGGTATGCGCCCCCTGCAGACGGGCTTCGTGCACGAAACCTGCCGCCGGGTAAACGTGCCCGGAAGTGCCAATGGCGATGAAGATATCGGCATCGGCCAGCGCGCTGTAAATGTCATCCATCCCCAGCGGCATCTCGCCAAACCAGACCACGTGCGGACGCAGCGGCGCCGGGAACTGGCAGCAGTGGCACTTATCTTCCGCCGTGACGTCTCCGGTCCACTCCAGTACCTGTCCGCTCCACGAACAGCGCACCTTCAACAGCTCGCCGTGCATATGAATCACCCGACGGTTTCCCGCGCGTTCGTGCAGGTTATCAATGTTCTGGGTAACCAGCACAAATCGATCGCCCAGCGCCGCTTCCAGCCGCGCCAGCGCCTGATGTGCCGCATTCGGCGCTATCTCCGGGCTTTGCAGCTGCCGGCGACGGGCGTTATAAAACGCCTGCACCAGCGCAGGGTCGCGGGCGAAGCCTTCCGGCGTCGCCACATCTTCCACCCGGTGCTCTTCCCACAAACCATCGGCCGCGCGAAACGTTTTAATCCCGGACTCCGCTGAAATGCCCGCGCCGGTCAGCACCACAACCCTGGGTTTATCTGTTGTTTCCAGAGCCGCCTTATCCTCTTTAAAAAAAATCCGCTGGCGCAGACGTTCACGCAAGCGACGTTTATTGCGACGAAAACGGCTCAATCGGTGTAAGCGGCGCGACAACATAGCTCCCCCTGTGGTTAATGAGTCAAATGAAGGAAGGCCGCACCGCGCATGCCTCCGGCATCGCCATGGCGCGCACGTTCAATACGCGGTACCCGGGCAACGGGAAGTAAATGTCGCGGCAGGCGTTGCGCCAGCCCTTCGCTTATGGCAGTAAAGTTAGACAATCCTCCGCCAAGCACCAGCAGATCCGGATCAACAATCGTCAGAATATTACCCAGACAGACCGCCAGCAGGTCAAGATAGCGCTCGACGTGCTCGTGCGCCCGCGCATCGCCCTGCTGCCAGAGCGCCACGATTTCGGGAGAGGTTAAGGTGTGTTGATAGAAATGTTCATAGAGCCAGGCAAAACCGCGGCCGGAGAGATAGTTTTCAATGCAGCCCAGCTGACCGCAGCCGCAGCGGGTGAGCGGGAAATCACGCCCCACGACCTCCAGCGCATCTACCGGCAGCCGGATATGGCCAAATTCACCGGTAATATAGCTATGTCCGGTAATCGATTTACCGTTGAGGACCAGGCCGCCGCCCACCCCGGTGCCGAGAATCAGCCCCATCACCAGCGGGTATTGCGTAAATTCATCGTCCCAGGCTTCGGAGAGAGCAAAGCAGTTGGCGTCGTTATCCAGACGGACTTCACGCCCGAGCCGGGCGCTCAGATCGCTGCGCAGCGACTGGCCGCTGGCAGCGGGGACGTTAGCGGCATACAGCGTGCCGTCCGCGGTTTCCGGCATCCCCGGAATACCAATCCCTACCGTCCCCTGACAGTCAAAGCGGCCGTCAGCTTCACGGACCAGCGCCTCTACCGCCTGTAGAAAGTCGGCATAACTCTCCTTCGGCGTGGCAACGCGTTTTTCCCACTGCAATCGCCGCGCTTTATCAAACACGCCCAGCGCTATTTTGCTGCCGCCAATATCAAATCCGTAGTACATAGCCATTCCTCTTTACTGACCGAAAAGGTCAGGACGTAAAGAGTGGATAACAGAGATTCTTGTAGGTCCGCGCAAACGAAGCGCCACCGGGCGCAATGTCAGGTGGCAGCTTCTCCTTACCCGACCTACCGGTTCATTCCCCGCAATCCACTGAATTACTGGCCACTCAGCACCCTCGCCGGGTCAATGCGGCTGGCGCGGCGGGCGGGATACCAGCTGGCCAGCAAACTCAGCAACAGTGCCGTCACCAGCACATAAATAACATCCAGCCAGTGCAGTTCAGACGGCAGGAAGTCAATAAAATAGATGTCGCCGGACAAGAATTTGTGCCCGATCAGGTATTCGAGGCCGTTGATGATGGACGTCAGATTTAGCGCACAAATGACGCCGATCGCCACACCAATCAGGCTCCCGACCGAACCGGCAAGCAAACCATACCAGACAAAAATGGCGCGGATCAGGCCATCTTTCGCCCCGAGCGTACGCAGTACCGCAATATCGCTGCTTTTATCTTTCACCGCCATCACCAGGGTGGAAACGATGTTAAAGCAGGCCACGCCGATCACCAGCACCATCGCGAGGTACATAATGGCGCGGATCATCTGAATATCACGATACATATAACCGTAGGTTCCGATCCAGCTCTTGATGTAAACGTAGCTGTTGGTCACTTCGCCGGCATCACGCACCAGCGTATTGGCGTGGAACACATCGGTGACTTTAATCGCAATCCCGGTCACGCTGCCAGCCATATCCAGATACTGTTGGGCATCGCTCATCGGGATCATCGCAAAACTGTGATCGAGCTGGCCGCTGAGCTGCAAAATCCCGGTCACATGCAGCCTGACGCGTTTCGGCTGCAGGAGCTGATGCTCAGAATCAGAGTTGGGGATCATGATGGAAACCCAGTCGCCCTGCTTCACGTGCAGCGCATCCGCCACCCCTTTACCGAGAATCACCTGCTGTTCGCCGGCTTTAAAATTAGCCCACGCGTTATTCTGGACAAACTGAGGCAGCGAACTCAGGCGGCTTTCCTGCTGCGGATCGACACCTTTGACCTGAATGGCGCGCATGTTGCTGCCGCTCTCCACCAGCCCGGTGAAATTAATGTACGGCGCCGCGGCAACGATCCCTTTAACTTTTTCCACCTTCGCCAGCGCGTCGTTCCAGTTGGTCCACGGCTGCTTCACCGGCTCGATTTCGCCATGCGGAACCACCGCCAGAATGCGGTTGTTCAGCTCACGTTCAAAACCGTTCATTGCGCTGAGGCCGACGATCAATACCGCCACCCCGAGCGCAATCCCGATGGTTGAAATCACCGAAATCAGCGACACCATGCCGCCACGTCGCCGTCCGCGGCTAAAACGCAGGGCAATCAATAACGATAACGGAGAAGTCATTACCTGGCCCCCATCAGGGTCAGTTCCGCGTCCAGATGGCCATCACGCATCTCCAGCTGGCGGTTCATCCGTTTGGCCAGTTGCAGGTCGTGGGTCACCACCAGAAAAGCGGTGCGCTGGGCAACGTTCAGTTCCCCCAGCAGCTGAAAAATACTGTCGGCGTTGCGGGCATCGAGGTTACCGGTCGGTTCATCCGCCAGCACCAGCCGGGGCTTGTTGACCAGCGCCCGGGCAATCGCCACCCGCTGGCGCTCGCCGCCGGAAAGCTCTGACGGGCGGTGGTTGCTGCGGTGTTCCAGCCCCACGGCATGCAGCATCGCCTTAGCCTGACGTTCAATATCCGCTGCTTTCTGTTTGCCAATCAGCAGCGGCATTGCCACGTTTTCGAGGGCGGTGAAATCCGGCAACAGGTGGTGGAACTGGTAGATAAAGCCCAGCTCACGGTTACGCAGGTCGGCTCGCGCGGCTGCGGAGAGCCGGTTCATCGACTGCCCGGAGAAAATCACATCGCCGGAGGTCGGCGTATCCAGCCCGCCGAGCAGATGGAGCAGCGTACTCTTCCCGGAACCCGAGGTACCGACAATCGCCATCATCTCCCCTTCCTCAATGCTGAAGCTGACATTGTGCAACACGTCGGTTTGCACACTGCCTTCCTGATAGCGTTTGCACAGATTGTCGCATTGCAGCAGGATCTTATTCATAACGTAAAGCCTCAGCGGGTTGAGTGGCGGCAGCGCGCCAGGAAGGATACAACGTAGATAACAATGCCAGCACCATGGCCACCAGTACGATAATCGTCACCTGGAAAGGCTCGATTGCGACCGGCAGCGCAGCACCGTCAAGGAACGCGCCGATAATCGGCATTAAATTATTTAACTGGCTGGCGAGCAGTACGCCGAGTGCGGCGCCAAGCAAGGCTCCGACGATCCCGGCGCTGGCCCCCTGGACCATAAAGACCAGCATAATCTGTCGCGGGGTCAGCCCCAGGGTTTGCAAAATCGCCACCTCGCCCTGTTTTTCCATGACCATCATCCCCAGCGAGGTAATGATATTAAACGCCGCGACGGCCACAATCAGGCTCAGCAGCAGGCCCATCATATTTTTTTCCATGCGCACGGCCTGGAACAGCTCGCCTTTCCGCTCGCGCCAGTCCTGCCACTTCGTTCCCTGCGGCAGCGTCTGCTGGCTGAGGGTATCCACCTGTAAAGGCTGGCTCAGCCACAGGCGCCAACCGGTAATGTTGCCCAGCGGGTAGCGCATCAGGCGCGAGGCATCGTCGATATTGGTCAACATCTGATAGCCGTCCACTTCACTGTTGGCGGCAAAGGTGCCGATCACGTTAAACAGGCGTTGGCTGGGCACCCGCCCCATTGGCGTGAACTGACTGGCTGAGGGCACCATGACGCGAATCTGGTCGCCGCGGTTAACCCCCAGTTGACCGGCCAGCTGTTCGCCAAGAATGACGTTATATTTGCCGGCCTGAAGATCGCTTTGCTTCACGTTAACGAGATAGGGAGTGAGCGGATCGTTTTGCGTCGGGTCGATACCCAGCATCACGCCAACTGCGACGCTGCGGGCGCTTTGCAGCACCACATCGCCGGTCGTTAATGGCGCTATGCGCGTGACGCCCTGTAACTTGATGGCGCTTTCCGGCAGCTGCTGAGGGTTCACCGAGCCCTGCTGTGCGCTAATCATGGCCTGCGGCATCAGCCCCAGGATGTTGTTCTGCAGCTCGCGCTCGAAGCCGTTCATGACCGAAAGCACGGTCACCAGTGCCATCACGCCAAGCGTAATGCCGATGGTGGATAGCCAGGAGACGAAACGACCGAAGCGGTCGGCTGCGCGCCCGCGCATGTAGCGAAGGCCGATAAAGAGTGCGGCAGGTTGGTACATGTAATCCATCTGGTTGCTGATAGCCGATGCACGAGTATATATGGCATAGCACAACGCGTAAATCACTGAAACGGTAAGTTTTTGTCGCGCAATAAGAAAAAAGTAAAGATAAATCAAATGGATATTTGATTAGTCAGCGCTTATCTATCAGAATCTTTCACCGCAGCGGCCCCTCTTACCGTCAATCAGGTTGGCGAATACGGGTCAATCGCGGATAATCATCAACATTGAATATTAGCGATTTGCCCTTATATACCGGTCATACTGCAAGCTGCATGTGCATTGGCGACGCTGGTTTACCCGAATCACTTACCTGCGTAAGCTCATCGGGCAGCAATCGGCAAAATGAGGGACCTCTTTGTCCCTTGCCAGAGGCATCGTCGACTGTTCAGGTTCGTTTCTGACGAATTTGTCGCTCACTTGCCGCGTAACCTGGCCTATGGCCTTGCCCCTTCGGGGTCAGTGCAAGCGCTGTTCAACAATGCCTGAGGTGTTTTTGAGCAGCAATTCGAATATTTAGGGTACACATATAGAGCGAATCAAGAAGGGATCCTGATAACAGCTATGCCTCAACAATACCGATACACACTGCCGGTCAAGCCCGGCGAACAGCGGCACCTCGGTGAATTAACCGGCGCGGCTTGTGCCACGTTGGTTGCGGAAATGGCCGAGCGCCACGGTGGGCCGGTTATCCTCGTCGCCCCCGATATGCAAAATGCCCTGCGCCTGAACGATGAAGTTCGCCAGTTTACCGACAGCATGGTGACAGGCCTGGCAGACTGGGAAACGCTACCTTACGACAGCTTCTCGCCGCATCAGGACATTATCTCTTCCCGCCTCGCCACGCTCTATCAATTACCCACCATGCAGCGCGGTGTACTGATCGTGCCGGTCAGCACCCTCATGCAGCGCGTCTGTCCGCATAATTTCCTCCACGGACATGCGCTGGTGATGAAAAAAGGCCAGCGTCTGTCGCGTGATGCCCTGCGCTCTCAGCTGGACAGCGCCGGCTATCGCCATGTGGATCAGGTGATGGAGCACGGAGAGTATGCCACCCGCGGCGCCCTGCTTGACCTGTTCCCGATGGGGAGCGAGCAACCCTATCGCCTCGACTTCTTCGATGATGAAATCGACAGCCTGCGCCTGTTCGACGTCGACAGCCAGCGTACGCTGGAAGAGGTGGCCGCCATTAATCTGCTGCCCGCCCATGAGTTCCCGACCGATCAGGCGGCGATTGAGCTGTTTCGTAGCCAGTGGCGCGATCGCTTTGAGGTCAAACGCGACGCCGAACATATCTATCAGCAGGTCAGTAAAGGGACATTACCGACCGGTATCGAATACTGGCAGCCGCTGTTTTTCAGTGAGCCTCTGCCGCCGCTGTTCAGCTACTTCCCGGCGAACGCCCTGATCGTGAATACCGGCGATCTGGAAGCCAGCGCCGGGCGTTTTCAAAACGAAACCCGCGCCCGCTTCGAAAGCCGCGGCGTCGACCCGATGCGTCCGCTGCTGCCGCCGGAACAGCTCTGGCTGCGGATTGACGAACTGTTCAGCGAGCTGAAAAAATGGCCGCGCATTCAGTTAAAAACGGAGCGTCTGGCCGAGAAAGCCGCCAACATTAACCTCGGTTATCAGAAGCTGCCGGACCTCTCTGTACAGGCGCAGAACAAAGCGCCGCTGGACAATCTGCGCCGTTTCCTTGAAGCCTTTACCGGCCCGGTCATATTCTCGGTTGAGAGCGAAGGTCGCCGGGAAGCGCTGGGCGAAGTGCTGGCGCGCATCAAAATTGCGCCAAAACATATTCTGCGGCTGGAAGAAGCCACCGGCAACGGCCGCTATTTGATGATTGGCGCCGCCGAACATGGGTTTATCGATAGCCAGCGTGATCTGGCACTGATTTGCGAAAGCGACCTGTTGGGCGAGCGCGTGGCGCGCCGTCGCCAGGATTCACGCCGCACCATTAACCCCGACACCTTAATCCGTAACCTGGCGGAACTGCATATCGGCCAGCCGGTAGTGCACCTGGAGCATGGCGTTGGCCGTTACGCCGGTATGACCACGCTGGAAGCAGGCGGCATCAAAGGGGAATACCTGATGCTGACCTACGCCAACGAGGCCAAACTGTACGTACCGGTGTCATCCTTGCATCTGATTAGCCGCTACGCTGGCGGCGCAGAAGAGAGCGCGCCGTTGCATAAACTCGGCGGCGATGCCTGGGCGCGCGCGCGGCAGAAAGCGGCAGAAAAAGTGCGCGATGTGGCGGCAGAACTGCTCGATATTTACGCCCAGCGCGCGGCGAAATCGGGCTTTGCCTTTAAGCACGATCGCGAACAGTACCAGCTGTTCTGCGACGGTTTCCCCTTTGAAACCACCCCGGATCAGGCGCAGGCAATTAATGCCGTTCTCAGCGACATGTGTCAGCCGCTGGCCATGGACCGCCTGGTCTGCGGCGACGTCGGCTTCGGGAAAACCGAAGTGGCAATGCGTGCCGCCTTCCTGGCAGTGGAGAACCACAAACAGGTCGCGGTCCTGGTGCCGACCACCCTGCTCGCGCAGCAGCACTTCGATAACTTCTGCGACCGCTTTGCCAACTGGCCGGTACGTATTGAAATGCTGTCGCGCTTTCGCAGCGCGAAAGAGCAGGCGCAGATTCTTGAACAGGCCGCCGAAGGTAAAATCGATATTCTTATCGGCACGCATAAGCTGCTGCAAAGTGAAGTCAAACTGCGTGACCTTGGGCTGCTGATCGTCGATGAAGAGCATCGCTTCGGGGTTCGCCACAAAGAGCGAATCAAGGCGATGCGTGCCGATGTCGATATTCTGACGCTGACCGCCACGCCGATTCCACGAACGCTGAACATGGCGATGAGCGGAATGCGGGATCTGTCCATTATTGCCACCCCGCCCGCTCGCCGTCTGGCGGTGAAAACTTTCGTCCGGGAGTATGACTCGCTGGTGGTTCGCGAGGCGATTCTGCGTGAAGTGCTGCGCGGCGGCCAGGTCTACTACCTCTATAACGACGTGGAGAATATCCAGAAAGCGGCGGATCGGCTGGCGGAGCTGGTGCCGGAGGCTCGTATTGCCATCGGTCACGGGCAGATGCGCGAGCGCGAGCTGGAACGGGTGATGAATGATTTCCACCATCAGCGCTTTAACGTACTGGTCTGTACCACCATCATTGAGACCGGGATCGATATCCCGACCGCCAATACCATTATCATCGAGCGCGCGGACCATTTCGGTCTGGCTCAGCTGCACCAGCTGCGCGGACGCGTCGGCCGTTCGCATCATCAGGCCTATGCCTGGCTGCTGACGCCGCACCCGAAAGCAATGACCACCGATGCGCAAAAGCGTCTGGAAGCCATCGCCTCGCTGGAGGATCTCGGCGCCGGTTTCGCGCTGGCCACGCATGACCTGGAAATCCGCGGCGCTGGCGAGTTGCTGGGCGAAGATCAGAGCGGGCAGATGACCACCATCGGTTTTTCGCTCTATATGGAGCTTCTGGAGAATGCTGTCGATGCGCTGAAAGCCGGACGCGAACCTTCGCTTGAGGATCTGACCAGCCAGCAGACTGAAGTTGAGCTGCGTATGCCTTCACTGTTGCCGGACGACTTTATTCCTGATGTGAATACCCGACTCTCGTTCTACAAGCGGATTGCCAGCGCCAGGAATGAGCACGACCTGGAAGAGATTAAAGTCGAACTGATTGACCGCTTTGGCCCGCTACCGGATGCGGCGAGAAACCTGCTGGATATCGCCCGCCTGCGTCAACAGGCGCAGAAGCTGGGTATCCGTAAGCTGGAGGGCAATGAGAAAGGCGGCGTGATTGAGTTCAATGAAAAGAACAACGTCAACCCGGTGTGGCTGATTGGCCTGCTGCAAAAACAGCCTCAGCACTTCCGCCTGGATGGCCCGACGCGGCTGAAGTTCATGCAGGAACTTGGCGAGCGTAAAACGCGGATGGAGTGGGTTCGCCAGTTTATGCGTCAGTTAGAAGAGAACGCGACCGCTTAATCGCAGCGCGGAGGCGGTGCCCGTCACCGTCTTCCGCGCCTTTTTCTTCCTTCACGGTCACACCCGGTAAACTTTACAAACATTTTGCAATTCACCAGGGTTTCCCCACAGAGACCCGCGCGATAATCCCCGTCTGTTTCCTCATAAAAAATAACCACTTATTTATTATGACTACTTTCGTATCGCGTTTTTCACTGTGGCTGGCAATGGCGGCCGTTGCTGGCGTCCTGGCCCTCCCTGCCCGCGCCAATACCTGGCCCTTACCGCCTTCAGGCAGCCGCCTCGTCGGGCAAAATCAGTTTCACGTCGTCCAGAATGACGGCGGTTCGCTGGAGGCTATCGCCAAAAAATACAACGTGGGCTTTCTGGCATTGCTTCAGGCAAATCCCGGCGTCGATCCTTACGTTCCGCGTGCCGGCAGCGTACTGACCATTCCGCTGCAGACCCTACTGCCGGAAGCGCCGCGCGAAGGGCTGGTGATCAACCTCGCCGAGCTTCGCCTCTACTACTACCCGCCGGGGAAAAATGAGGTCACCGTCTACCCTATCGGTATCGGCCAGTTGGGAGGGGATACCCTTACTCCGACGATGATCACCACCGTCTCCGACAAGCGCGCAAATCCAACCTGGACGCCGACGGCGAATATTCGCGCACGGTATAAAGCGATGGGAATAGAACTCCCGGGCGTGGTACCTGCCGGGCCGGATAACCCGATGGGGCACCATGCTATCCGCCTTGCGGCCTACGGCGGCGTCTATCTGCTGCACGGCACGAATGCCGATTTTGGCATCGGAATGCGCGTAAGCTCCGGCTGTATCCGCCTGCGCGATGACGACATCAAAACCCTGTTTAACCTCGTTACCCCAGGGACTAAAGTCAATATTATCAATACGCCAGTAAAAGTCTCCGTGGAGCCTGACGGCAGGCGTCTGGTGGAAATCCATCAGCCGCTGTCCAAACACTTAAATGACGATCCGCAGACGCTGCCGATAGTCCTGAATAGCGAGATGTCGGCGTTTAAGCAGGCCGCGCAGACCGACCAGACGGTGATGGATCGTGCGATGGCGCTGCGTTCGGGTATGCCGATTGACGTTACCCGTCATCACAATACTGGCGAACAGTCATTGTAAGCGCTTAGACAGAAATAAAAAAACCGCCCCAGGGGGCGGTTTTTTTATGGGATAACAAACGGGGTAAAACGATAGTGCGACGCTTCGCGGTTTCATAAAGGGGTGAAAACCGCGTCACGTAAGTGGCATAACAGGAAACAACTTACTGCTCGCGGCCTGATAAAGGGGTCAGGGGGCGCGTTTTGTCAGTGGCATGACAGGGGTAAAACGAAACTTATTTGTAGATAACCGCAGTGCCATGCAGGGTGTTTGGACCCGTTACTGAGGTGATACGAAAAGAGGTGGCGCCCATTTCTTCCGCTTTCTGCGCCAGCTGGTCTTCCAGCGAGCCCAGGTTTGTCCCGGCGGAGGCAGAAACGGTACCGATTTTGTGTTGGCCGGCAGGTGTGGACTGCACTTCAACAGCCGCGAAGCTGGCGAAAGAAAGAGAGCTCAGCACGGCGGCAAGCGTCAGCGTTTTGATGTTTTTCATGATTATTATACCTATGCAGATGATTTTTTTAGTAGGGTCGCAAGAATTAACTTAACGATCGATAGGTAAATAATAATGTGACCTATATCACACGTCAATGAATTTTTATAACGATCGTTTATTTATTTATAAACAACTTAAAATTCATACATATATGAATTATTTATTTTTGCGGGCTCAGCGCTGGAAGGTTGTAAGGTTTATTTTTATAATGCCTCTTCAACAAACCAACATAGGTACAGCGGCATCATGACAACTGACGTTCAAAGTTGCACAAAAAAAAGCCGTGGCCGACCCAAAGTGTTCGACAAGGAAGCGGCGCTGGATAAGGCTATGGCACTTTTCTGGCAGCACGGCTACGAGGCAACTTCTCTTGCCGATCTGGTGGAGGCGACCGGGGCAAAAGCACCGACGCTGTACGCTGAGTTCGTCAACAAGGAAGGGTTATTTCGCGCGGTTCTGGATCGCTATATTTCACGTTTTGCCGCCAGACACGAAGCGCTGTTGTTTGCCGAAGAAAAATCAGTTGATCAGGCGCTGCGAGACTATTTCACCGCCATTGCCACCTGCTTTACCAGTAAAGACACGCCGGCAGGCTGTTTTATGATCAATACGTCCGCGGCGCTGGCGGCATCATCTACCGCGATCGCCAATACCATTAAGTCGCGGCACGCGATGCAGGAACAAACGCTGACCCAGTTCCTCCAGCAGCGGCAGCTGCGCGGCGAACTGCCGCAAAACGGCGATGTGCGACAGCTGGCGCAGTTCTTAAACTGCGTGTTGCAAGGGATGTCCATCAGCGCACGCGAAGGGGCTGATTTCACCAGGCTGATGCAAATCGCCGATACCACCCTGCGGCTGTGGCCGCAAATCCTCCAGCACTAATCTGCGCTTCCCCGGTGACAATCGCCACCGGGTTTTCCCCTGTCTTTCCTGATTAACCCCAGTTTTACTCATGTTTTCACACTGTTACGTATCAATTTTGTTGTAAATGATATTGATAACAATAATCACTACGTGCAAAATCCGCTTTTAAGTTTTTCTGCTTATTTCCATCTGTAACAACCGATGCGCCCGCATCGAACACTAAAAACAACATGACTGCAGTTAACTCATAAAAGGAATGCGTATGAACAAGCGTCTCTGGGTGCTTAACCCACTGCTGCTGGCCACCGCCCTGCCCGCCTTTGCCGCGCAGGCGGAAGAAGAAAACATTATCGTTAGCGCCAACCGAACTCACCGCACCGTCGCCGAAATGGCGCAAACCACGTGGGTTATCGAAGGTCAGGAGATAGAACAACAGGTTCAGGGAGGAAAGGAGTTCAAAGACGTCCTGGCCCAGTTGATTCCCGGAATTGATGTCAGCAGCCAGGGACGAACCAACTACGGAATGAACATGCGTGGACGGGCCATCGTGGTGCTGATCGACGGCGTTCGCCTCAACTCTTCCCGTACCGACAGCCGTCAGCTCGACGCTATCGACCCGTTCAACATTGAGCATATTGAAGTCATCTCCGGCGCCACTTCGCTGTATGGCGGCGGCAGTACCGGCGGCCTGATCAATATCGTGACCAAAAAAGGGCAGCAGGAACGCCAGGTGGATCTGGAATTAGGCGGCAAAAGCGGATTTGCCAACAGCAACGATCACGACGAACGCGTGGCGGCGGCGGTCAGCGGCGGCACCGACCATGCTTCCGGACGGTTATCGGTGGCTTATCAGCGCTTTGGCGGCTGGTATGATGGCAATAACGATGCGCTGGTCCTCGATAATACGCAGACCGGCCTGCAGCACTCGGATCGCCTCGATGTCATGGGCACCGGCACCATCAACATCGACGATAACCGTCAGCTGCAGCTGGTGACGCAATACTATAAAAGCCAGGGCGATGATTACGGCCTGTATCTCGGCAAAAACATGTCGGCCGTCACCGGTGAGGGCAAAGCCTATACCACCGACGGGCTTAATTCCGACCGCGTTCCTGGTACCGAACGGCATCTGATTAGCCTGCAATACTCCGATGCCGATTTCTATGGCCAGAATCTGGTCAGCCAGATCTATTATCGCGACGAGTCGCTGACCTTTTACCCCTTCCCGACGCTCACCAAAGGTCAGGTCAGCAGCTTCTCCTCATCTAAACAGGATACCGATCAGTACGGTGCGAAGATTACCCTTAACAGCCAACCGCTTGACGGCTGGGATCTGACCTGGGGGCTGGATGCCGATCATGAGACCTTTAATGCCAACCAGATGTTCTTCGATCTGAACACTTCGATGGCGTCAGGCGGCCTGCACAACGAGTCTATCTACACGACAGGACGCTACCCGGGCTATAGCATTACAAACCTGGCGCCGTTCCTGCAAAGTAGTTATGACCTGAATGATATTTTCACCCTGAGCGGCGGCGTGCGCTATCAATGGACGGAAAACCGGGTTGATGATTTTGTCGGCTACGCCCAGCAGCAGGATGTCGCCAGCGGCAAAGTGAACTCGGCCGATGCCATCCCGGGCGGTAAAACGGATTATGATAACTTCCTGTTTAACGCCGGTATTGTCGCCCACCTCACCGACCGCCAGCAGACCTGGTTTAACTTCTCGCAGGGCGTCGAGCTGCCGGACCCGGGTAAATACTATGGTATCGGCAAATACGGCGCGGCGGTCAACGGCAACTATCCCCTGCTGTCGAGCGTCAACGTGGGTGATTCGCCGCTGCAGGGGATCAAAGTCAACTCCTACGAACTGGGCTGGCGTTACACCGGCGATAACCTGCGCACGCAGCTGGCGGCATACTACTCCACCTCGGACAAAACCATTGTCGTTAACCGCACCGATATGACGATCGACGTCCAGTCCGACAAGCGGCGTATTTACGGCGTGGAAGGGGCCGTCGATTACTTCTTCCCGGATAGCGACTGGAGCACAGGTGCGAACTTCAACGTGCTGAAATCTCAGGTGAAGAGTGACGGTAGCTGGCAGAAATGGGATGTGACTCTCGCTTCGCCATCTAAAGCCACCGCCTGGGTCGGCTGGGCGCCGGATCCGTGGTCGCTGCGCGTGCAAACCCAGCAGGTATTCGACCTGAGCGATGCCAGCGGTAATAAGCTCGACGGCTATAATACCGTAGACTTTATCGGCAGCTATGCGCTCCCGGTGGGCAAACTGACCTTCAGCATCGAGAACCTGCTGAACGAAGACTATGTCACCATCTGGGGACAGCGCGCCCCGCTGCTCTACAGCCCGACCTACGGCAGCAGTTCACTGTATGAATACAAAGGTCGCGGCCGTACCTTTGGCCTGAACTACGCCGTCAGCTTCTGATAAAAAAAGCCCCTCAGCCTGAGTGCAGGAGGGGCAAATAACAGTCACGTCTTTTTTACGCTTTGTTGTTGAGGACCAGCTGGCCGTTACTGTCCAGCGGAATCTGCGTCCCGGGATCGTGTTCCATGCGGATTTTTCCCTGCTGTTCGCCAATTTTGTAGGTCACATCGTAGCCCAGCATTTTATCCGACTTGTCGTACACCGTTTTACAGCGCTGCTGCGTGGTGGTGTAGGTATCCCCTTCCTGCATCGAACCCTGAATCTGGTTACCGGCGTAACCGCCGCCCAGAGCGCCCACGACGGTCGCCACGCTGCGACCACGACCGCCGCCAAACTGATGGCCGATGACCCCGCCGGCAACGGCGCCAAGAACGGAGCCGGCGATGCGGTTTTCATCCTGCACCGGACGACGATGGGTCACGGTGACGTTACGGCATTCCTGACGCGGAGTTTTTACGGTCTCTTTTATCGGTGTACTGGACACCACTTGCGCATATTGCGGGCCACGATCTAAGACGTTAAGACCAGCGACAGCTGCAACACCCAGCGCGGCAGCCACGCCAATCCCTATACCCGCCAACATTGATTTATTCACGGGGTATCCTCCCTTGTTGCTGATAGAAACAATTTTGCTATCGACCCGGGGACCTTGCAAATGAGAAAGCGGATGAAAAATGCGGGGAAAAGCGGCAAACGGAGTGGATTCAGAGGAATCCGAGATGTTATGCGCGAAATGGCAGACAGAAATTCTGTCATTGAGCCGGCAAGGAGATTGCCGGCTCAATGTTCACCTTGTTACCATCCCAAACGGGCCTGGCGACACAATCCGGGAACGAGGCAAACAGACTATCAGTGCAGCTTCAGACGGGGACGAATGATGCGGTTGATGCGCCCTACCAGCATCATCAGACCGGTCTTGCAGTAGCCGTGCAGCGCAATCTGGTGCATACGGTACAGAGAGATATACACGAAACGCGCAATACGTCCTTCGACCATCATGGAACCGCGCATCAGGTTGCCCATCAGGCTCCCCACGGTCGAGTAGTTGGAGAGCGAAACCAGCGAACCGTGATCTTTATAGACGTAGGGCTTCAGCGGCTTGTCTTTCATCTGCGCCAGAATATTATTCAATGCGCAGGTCGCCATCTGGTGAGCCGCCTGGGCGCGCGGTGGCACAAATCCACCTTCCGGACGCGCGCAGGATGCGCAGTCGCCGATCGCATAAATATCCGGGTCGAGCGTCGTTTGCAGCGTTGGCTGAACCACCAGTTGGTTAATACGGTTGGTTTCCAGACCGCCGATCTCTTTCATAAAGTCCGGCGCTTTGATCCCCGCCGCCCAGACCATCAGGTCGGCATTAATGAACTCGCCGTCTTTGGTATGCAGACCGTTGGCATCGGCGCTGGTCACCATGGTTTTCGTCAGGACGCGTACACCAAGCTTTGTCAGTTCATTGTGAGCGGCGCTGGAAATACGCGGCGGCAGCGCAGGAAGAATACGCTCACCCGCTTCAACCAGAGTCACGTTCAATGCCTCGTTAGTCAGCCCTTTGTAACCGTAGCTGTGCAGCTGCTTCACCGCGTTGTGCAGCTCAGCGGAGAGCTCAACGCCGGTAGCCCCGCCGCCCACGATCGCGATATTGACTTTGCCGTTGGCGCCGAGGTTAGCCGAGTATTTCAGAAACAGGTTCAGCATTTCCTGATGGAAACGGCGTGCCTGGTGCGGGTTATCAAGGAAAATACAGTTCTCTTTGACGCCCGGAGTATTAAAGTCGTTAGAGGTACTGCCCAGCGCCATCACCAGCGTGTCGTACGGCAGCTTACGCTCGGCGACCAGCAGCTCGCCCTTCTCGTCACGCAGCTCGGACAGCGTAATGGTTTTCGCTTCACGGTTAATATCCGCCACTGACCCCAGCTGGAACTGGAAACCGTGGTTGCGGGCGTGGGCCAGATAGCTCAGCGCATCGACGCCTTCATCGAGCGAACCGGTCGCCACTTCATGCAGCAACGGCTTCCACAGATGGCTATGATTACGATCCACCAGCGTGATTTTCGCTTTTTTGCTACGCCCCAGCTTTCTCCCCAGCTGAGTCGCCAGTTCCAGTCCACCGGCACCGCCACCTACGATTACGATTTTTTTCAATGGTGTAGTCACGAGACCCCCTAAAAATATTAACCAATTGTTAATTAAAAGTTATACAAATAGCTCTTATTTAACAACAAGTTACAGCAGTGAAACCATTCAGCGAAATTGAGAATACCATGAACGGGTCATTGGTCATACCAAAATTGATATGCATCAAGTTTTACCGCCTGTTTTTTAACCATGCCATCACTGGCGCCATAAAAAAAGCCCGCCGTATTCACATACGGCGGGCCGGAGTCCAGGAGCGGTTCAGCCTAGCGTCTTAAAGGCTTTTATCCGCTGCAGATGGGGGGAGATGTTTTTGAATTTGTGGGTCTGCTCATTATCCCAGATGATTTCATAGTAGTGATGCAGCAGGTCAGCGGAACGCTGGCTGTCCAGCGCTTCGTCCTGGCGGGAGAGTATCACCAGACAACGATCGCGGTTTTTCTCGCGGAAGTTGTTGACGCACTTGGTCCCGATATCAGCATACTCTTCAGGCCTGTCGATCTTACCTTCCATGTTTTCTGCGGGAAACAGATTGGGGTTAAAAATGGCCTGACGCACATCGCAAAGGAAACCGATTCGTTCCGCCCAATAGCCGCCCAGACCGACGCCGCAAATCAGCGGCCGATCGTCAGTATTAAGCTGCAGCATTTTATCGACTTCTTTTAACAAGTGCTGCATATCATGTTTTGGGTGCCGCGTGCTGTAGCTTATCAGACGCACATCGGGATCGATAAACTGCAGCTGCAGCACTTTCTCATGGTTTCCGGGACTGTTTGAGTCAAAACCGTGTAAATAGATAATCATCGCATCCTCACCAGACTTCAGGTCAATTACGCAGACTTCGCCTCTTGCCAACGCGCGTGGAGCTGCTCCAGCTGCGCATTAACCGTCTTCCAACGGGCAGAATCCCTTAACTCCTGACGGGTAAATGAACCTTTATGATACAATTTCGTAACACGCTCTGCTTTGATCGGCGACAGGTTATCCAGCACGCTGACCGCACCCTTACGATTATTGCAGACCAGGATCATATCGCAACCTGCATCCAGCGATGCCTGCCCACGTTCGGCATAACTGCCCATGATCGCTGCCCCTTCCATCGACAGATCGTCAGAGAAAATGACCCCGTCGAAACCCAGCTCACCGCGCAGCACCGTCTTCAGCCAGTGCGCTGAACCGCTGGCCGGGCGCGGATCCACATCGCTGTAGATAACGTGGGCAGGCATAATGGCATCGAGACGATTTTCCGCCACCAGGGTGCGGAAAACCGCCATATCCCGGGCCCGAATCTCAGCTTCAGCGCGCGGATCTCGCGGCGTCTCTTTATGCGAATCCGCGCTCACAGCACCGTGTCCAGGGAAGTGTTTCCCGGTGGTTTTCATCCCCGCCTCGTGCATACCGTCGATAAAGCGGCGGGCGATGGCCAGCGCTTTATCCGGATCGTCATGATAAGCGCGTTCACCGATCGCGGCACTGATGTGGCCGACATCAAGAACCGGCGCAAAGCTGATATCGATATCCATCGCAATCATCTCGCTGGCCATCAGCCAACCGGCCTGAGCCGCCAGCGCGCCGCCCTCTTCCATCCCCAGCAGCGCCGCAAAAGATTGCGCGGCCGGCAGTCGGGTAAACCCCTCGCGAAAGCGCTGTACGCGCCCGCCTTCCTGATCGACGGCCACCACCAGATGATTGCGCGAAGCCTCGCGGATCTGGCGCACCAGTTCCCGCAGTTGGGCCGGATCGTGATAGTTGCGGGTGAATAAAATCAGCCCGCCCACCAGCGGATGGGCGAGAATCTCACGCTCTTCCGCATCCAGTTCAAACCCTTCGACATCCAACATTACCGGACCCACACTGACCTCTCTTATCCTTTTCATTCTTTGTCTAACTGACACCATGTTTCATCTGCCAGCGTGATAAATTGCCGGTCGCCGGTCTGCTGCCAGCGGCGTTCATACCAGCCCGCCATCAGCAATATGACCCAAGGACGCCAGCGTTGTACCTGCCGCCACAGCAGCCGCTCATCAATACGCGCCAGCCGGGCATATGCGGTGACCAGCTGGCGATGCGCCGCCGGCGCAATCCACACCGCGGCCAGCTCCAGCGCAATGTCGCCATCGCCCGCATATTCCCAGTCGATCAACCGCAGCCCCGCTTTCGTATGGACAATATTGCCGGCATGCACATCCATATGTAACGGCGCCAGCCGCAGAGGACGAGGCTCGCCGCGCCGCAACAAACGTTTATGCCAACGCAGCCACAGCGGCGTACGCCGCGCAGGATCACAGGCCAGCCAGTAGCGTTCAAGCAGCGGCGCCAGCGCCACATACCAGCCCAGACGCGACTGCCGGTGCAGATGATACAATAACCCTGCCAGCTGCGGGCACTCCGGAAGCGTGCTTTTCATCTCGCCATCGCAATATTCCACCACCAGCCAGCCCGGCGAATAAAAAAGCGGCGCGGGGACGACGGTCTTCGGCAGGCGAGACAGGGTGCGGTACTGGCGGAGGAAATCACGAGCGGGAGCGTCGGGGTCGTGCGGCTGGCGCAGGACCAGCCGCCGGACGCCGTCGCTGATAATACAGCTGCCTCCGCTCAGGCCATTCTGGCCCAGGCCGGCGACAGGTGAATAGCGGGGGAAAAAGCGCGACAACACCTCATCGCGCGCCAGTTTACTGTTGCTGAACGGCACCTTTACCTGACCAAATAATCTCGCCAGTCTGCACCAGCATCAGCTGCATTTTCAGCTCAGGTGAATTGACGTTGCCGGTCGCATTCGAGTACAGCACGTACTGAGCTCCCACGGTACGGGCAATCCCCATCGCTTTGCTGCGGCTGCCGAGACTATCCTGAGGGGATAAACCCAGCTGCTGTTTTGCCACTCCCAGCTGCTGGGCAGACACCAGCGTAAATTTGCCATTGCCGCTCAGGGCATTACGCAACGCCGTCGTCGCCTCTCCGGCGTTCAGCGTGCCGTTGGTGCGGTTATTCACACTGTCGACCAGCAGAATACTGCCCGCATTGACGCCGCCCGCCTGCAGCATTTGCCCCACCATCGGCTGTACCGCCGCATTCCAGTCATAATGACGCACGCGCGGCGCTGGCTGTGCCGGCTGCTGCTCGTGTTCAATCGGCCCTGGCTGCTCCGGAATAGTCGGAACCGTAGGTACGGTTGGCACCGTCGGCTGCGGCTGCGCGGGCTGGGTTGGCTTCGGCTGCGCCTCCTCAACGGGAGCGGGCTCCTGACGTTGCCCCACGCACCCGGCAAGGAATATCGCCAGTGCCGTGATTAACGCGTAGCGACACATTTTAATCATTACAATTACCCCTTACAGATAAAGATACAGGCGGGCCTTATGTGCCCCCAAAATATTTGCGCTACCGTACAAGGTGACAGAAGAGTGCGCAGGCACCGTAATACTCCGGGCCGGCTCCAGCGGATGCATTTCCAGTCCTCTGGCGTCATACCAGAAGAAGCGGTAATGCACGGTGATCGGTTCCTGTCGTTCATTAAACAGTCTGGAGGTGGCGGTTGCCTGAATCTCTGAGGCCGTGACCTCTGGCGCATCGGCGCTGATGCCCGCCGCCAGCACGTTGGATTCCATCACCAGAGTCTGCTGTTCACCAACGGGGATTTCCGCATGGGAACCGCACCCGACCAGGAGCACAGCCGCCAGAAGCGGGCCGAAATGAGCTGCGCGCATCGATTAACCTTTGTGAGCCAGCATCGGGCCTAGCGGGCGACCGCCCAGCAGGTGCATGTGGATATGGTAGACTTCCTGGCCGCCGTGGCGGTTGCAATTGACAATCAGACGATAGCCATCGTCAGCAAGACCTTCATCACGCGCAATTTTTGCCGCAACGGTCATCATGCGCCCCAGCGTCAGTTCATGTTCAGCGGTCACATCGTTGACGGTAGGAATCAGGATATTGGGGACAATCAGAATGTGGGTCGGCGCCTGCGGGGAAATATCGCGAAAAGCGGTCACCAGTTCATCCTGATAAACCATATCCGACGGGATCTCCCGGCGAATGATTTTGCTAAAAATCGTTTCTTCTGCCATGACTGATTCCTTATTAATTTTTATACCGTGCTCTGGCCTGCCTCTGCAGATAAACGCGGATGCACAGGATTCGCCTAAGAGTATGAGCGAGTTACTCCCTCTCTTTCAACCCGAATGCGCTTTTTCTTATGTCGCGACGATGATAGCTGCTGATGGATTAATCATATTGCGGCTTCAGGCTTTGCGCCGGGCTCGCTTAAGGGCCTTTTTGGCACCACCGCGGGTATCAAAGGCTGATGCCCACATCTCTTTTATGCCTTAATACGTACCCCAGGTTTCAGCCGGCAGATTGAGAACAATAAAAAAGGCAGCCATTCGGCTGCCTTAGTCTCCCCACATCACGACTTAGTTGCTGCGGATGTACTCATCCATTTCAGTTTTCAGGTTATCGGATTTGGTCCCGAAGATGGCCTGAACGCCTGAACCTGCAACAACCACACCGGCAGCGCCCAGTTTTTTCAGGCCAGCCTGATCAACTTTCGCTACGTCGGCCACGCTGACGCGCAGACGGGTGATGCATGCATCAAGGTTAGTGATGTTGTCTTTACCGCCGAACGCTGCAATCAGTGCCGGAGCCATTTCGCTGGTCGCACCGGCTTTGCTGTCTTCAGTCGTATCTTCACGACCCGGAGTTTTCAGGTCCAGTGCTTTAATCAGCACGCGGAAGATAACGTAGTAGACGATGGCATAGCAGATACCGACGATCGGGAACAGCCACAGTTTGCTGCTGTTACCAGACAGTACGATAAAGTCGATCAGACCATGAGAGAACGACGTACCATCACGCATACCCAGCAGGATACAGATCGGGAAGGCCAGACCGGCAAGAATAGCGTGGATAACGTACAGAATCGGCGCAACGAACATGAAGGAGAACTCGATCGGCTCGGTGATACCGGTCAGGAACGAGGTCAACGCTGCGGAGATCATGATACCGCCCACTTTCGCGCGGTTTTCCGGCTTAGCGGAGTGCCAAATCGCGATAGCAGCAGCCGGCAGACCGTACATTTTGAACAGGAAGCCGCCGGACAGTTTACCCGCAGTCGGGTCGCCTGCCATATAACGAGGGATATCGCCGTGGAAGACCTGACCTGCCGCGTTGGTGTATTCGCCAATCTGCATCTGGAAAGGAACGTTCCAGATGTGGTGCAGACCAAACGGTACCAGGCAGCGTTCGATGAAGCCGTAGATACCGAACGCCACAACCGGGTTCTGGTATGCCGCCCACTGCGAGAAGGTCTGGATAGCAGTACCGATCGGTGGCCAGATGAAGGAGAGGATCACGCCGGTGAAAATAGCGGCGAGACCGGAGATAATCGGAACAAAACGCTTGCCCGCAAAGAAGCCCAGATATTCAGGCAGCTTGATGCGGTAGAAGCGGTTGAACATGTACGCTGCAATCGCACCAGAGATAATACCGCCGAGTACGCCGGTATCAGCCAGGTGTTTGGCCGCAATTTCTTCAGCAGGTAAATGCAGAACCAGCGGTGCAACGACCGCCATGGTTTTCACCATGATGCCGTAAGCAACAACGGAAGCCAGCGCAGATACGCCGTCGTTATTGGTGAAGCCAAGCGCCACACCGATAGCGAAGATCAATGGCATATTGGCAAAGACTGAACCGCCTGCTTCTGCCATAACGTGGGAAACAACGGCTGGCAGCCAGCTGAAGTTTGCGGAACCGACGCCCAGCAGGATACCTGCGATAGGCAGCACGGAGACCGGCAGCATCAGCGATTTACCGACCTTCTGCAGGTTAGCAAATGCATTCTTAAACATAATTGAGAGTGCTCCTGAGTATTTGGTGCTTTTTACGTTTTCACGCATTGGCACGGGGGGAGAACCGTGCCGTGGACAGGACATCTAAGCGCCCTTTATTTATTACACAGAGTAAAATAATTGACGGAATCATTGTTTGACGGCTATCACGTTTCAATCAGTCAGCGTTGAAAAATTTACACCAACTTACATAATCCGTTTCTGGATGTTGCAAAAAACCCTTCACCGCCCATTTTGTGGCGGTGAACTTTACTCGCTTTACCTATTAATTACGAGCCTTAAAATAATAGAAAGATCGGCAGGTTACAGTCTGGCGGGGTCAATGTGGAACAGGCTGGCGAAATTTTGCGTGGTCTGTTGCGCCAGCTGCTCAAGCGAAACCCCCTTCAGTACCGCCATGTATTCCGCAACATCGCGTACCATTGCCGGCTGGTTCTCTTTGCCGCGATGCGGGACCGGCGCCAGGTACGGCGAGTCGGTTTCCACCAGCAGGCGGTCGAGCGGAACATAGCGCGCGGCATCGCGCAGCTGCTCGGCATTACGGAAAGTGACGATCCCGGAAAACGAGATATAGAAACCCATATCCAGCAATTTACCTGCCGTCTCCCTGTCCTCAGTGAAACAGTGTAGTACGCCACCGCAATCCGTCACTTTTTCTTCCTGCAAAATGGCCAGCGTGTCGGCGCGCGCATCGCGGGTATGCACGATAACCGGCTTGTTTAACTCGCGGCCAATGCGGATATGATCGCGGAAGGAAGCCTGCTGGCGGGGTTTGGTTTCCGGCGTGTAAAAATAGTCCAGCCCGGTCTCCCCCATTGCGACAACCCCCTCTTCCGCCGCCAGCTTACGCAGCTCGTCAACATCGTACTCTTCATCCTGATTGAGCGGATGTACGCCGCAGGAGAAAACCACATTGTCGCGCGGTCCGACAAGCTCACGCATTCCACGGTATCCCGGCAGCGTCGTGGCCACCGCGAGGAAAAACTTCACGTCACGGGCCGCGGCTTTTGCCAGCACATCGTCCACGTCTTTGTGCAGCGTTTGATAATCCAGACCATCCAGATGGCAGTGGGAGTCGACTAAAAACATAATGTCTCGCTCAGAGGTGGGATACGGGAAGTACCGTCCCAGGTTGCAGGTAATGTTCCCAGCGCAGAAGGCGCTCGGTTAGCAGCAGTTCGCGGTTGACGCCAACCACGTTCAACAACTGGTCGCGGCAGGCGCTGACGTCGCGGGCGATCGCCTGCAAACGGGCGGCAGGCAGCGCCTGCGCCAGCTGATTGACCAGCGTCCAGGCATCAGGGTTACTCACCAGCGTGATGCCCTGTTGCCGTTTTTGTGCATCCAGCAGCAGCGATGCCAGCCAGTGCAAACGAACCGCGGCCTGTTCGTGATTCAAAATCGGCAGCAGCGCCAGCCAGTCGCCGCTGCTTAAGACGCCAGCCAGCGTCTGGGTAAGCTGCTGCCGGGAAGCCCAGTGACTCTCCTGCAGCAGATCCAACGCCGCTGCTGGCGCATTCGCGCTCAGGCGCAGCGCAGAGAGCAGCGTCTCCTGAGGCATTGTCACCTCGCGCTCCAGCCACGCCAGCCCGTAGGACTCTGACGGCGGCGCGAGGTGATGGAGGCGACAGCGGCTGCGCAGCGTGGCCAGCAACCGCGCGGGCTCCTGACAGGCGAGGAAAAACCAGGTATTTTCCGGCGGCTCTTCCAGCGTTTTTAACAAGGCATTTGCCGCCGCATCCGTTAACAAAGCAGCATCGCCTGCCCACACCACTTTGGCGCCGCCAAGACGGGAACGTTCATAAAGCTTTTCGTTAACGTCACGCACAGCGTCAATACCGAGGGCGCTTTTGCCTTTTTCCGGCGCCAGGGTGTAGTAATCGGGGTGCGTGCCAGCCTGCATCAGCTGGCAGCTATGGCACTGCCCGCAGCTTTTATTTCCTTCCGGCTGTCGGCACATGAGATAACGGCACAGCGCGTAGATCAGCGCCTCCCCTCCCATGCCAGGCAATGCCTGAAGCAGTAACGCATGGTGACCCCGTCCAGCCTGATAGCCGGCGACTAATTGTTCAAATGACGGGCGTAACCACGGGTACCATTTCATGCGCTTTGCTCCGCGACCCACCGGCGGATAACCGCCTTGATATCACTTGCGACGGCTTCCAGCGACTGCGTCGCATCAATGGTGTGAATAGTCGGATCCTGTGCCGCCAGCTCAAGGTAGCGCGCCCGGGTACGATTGAAGAAAGCCAGCGATTCTTGTTCAATGCGATCGAGTTCACCGCGCGCGCGCGCGCGCTTCAACCCCACCTCTGGCGTCACATCCAGATACAGCGTCAGGTGCGGGCGAAAATTACCCAGTACCGCATCACGCAGCGTAGCCAGCATCGTCTGGTCGATACCGCGACCGCCGCCCTGATAGGCCTGGGTCGACAGGTCGTGGCGATCGCCGATGACCCATTGACCGCGAGCCAGAGCGGGTTTGATCACCGTCTCGACCAGCTGAACGCGGGCGGCGTAAAACATCAGTACTTCGGCTTTGTCATTAATCACTTCATCGCCGGTGGACTGGATATCCAGCACCAGGCTGCGCAGCTTCTCGGCCAGAATAGTGCCGCCCGGCTCGCGGGTAAACACCAGATCGCTGATACCTGATTCCTGCAGCGCCTCCACCACCAGATTGCGCGCGGTGGTCTTCCCTGCGCCTTCCAGGCCTTCGATAACGATATAGTTACTGCGCATTTTTTTCCTTAAGTACTTTCAGATAATCCTGCACCGAGCGGTTGTGGCTGGCCAGATTGGTGTTAAACGTATGCCCACCCTTACCATCGGCAACAAAATAGAGATAGGGCGTTTTCGCCGGGTGCGCCGCGGCGTTCAGAGAGGCTTCTCCCGGTGCGGCGATGGGCCCCGGCGGCATACCGCCGATCACGTAGGTATTGTACGCCGTCGGCGTCTCCAGATCTTTGCGCGTCAGCTTGCCTGTATAACTCTCCCCCATACCGTAGATAACGGTCGGGTCGGTTTGCAGACGCATGCCAGTCCGCAGGCGATTGATAAATACCGACGCCACGCGGTCGCGTTCTTCGGCAACCGCCGTCTCTTTTTCAATAATGGACGCCATGGTCAGCAGCTGGTTCTGATCTTTGTACGGCAGATTATCCATCCGCCCTTCCCAGGCTTTTTCGACCTGCGCGACCATCTTCTGATGCGCGCGCTTGAGGATCGCCACATCGCTGGTATGGGCGGTATACATCCAGGTATCCGGCCAGAACCAGCCTTCAACCCAATCCGCATGCTCGAGGTTAAGCGCCTGAGCGACGGTTTCGTAGCGGTCATCTGCCAGCGTATGTTTGATATACGGCGCATCGCGCAGCTGACGCAGGTAGTCGCTCACCCGCATCCCTTCCACAAAGCGCAGCGGGAACTGGGCCTCTTTGCCGCTGCCCAGCAGTTGCAGCATTTCCCGCACCGTCATGTCCGGCGTAAAGCGGTAGGTACCGGCTTTAAAGTGGGATAATTCAGGCTCAAGACGCAGCAGCCACTGGAATACGCGCGGCCGATTGATCACCTTATCGACATACAGCTGCTCACCCAGCGCCATGCGCCCGGTACCGGCCTCTAAGGTGAAGATCGTCTCTTCTTTAATCAGCAGCTTGCTCTGTGCAAGCTGACGAACTTTCCAGATGCCCGCGCCTGCAGCAATGCCCAGCACTACCAACAACAGCAGGATAAAACGTAACATTTTCTTCATGACTAACCAGACAGCTCACACAGTGGGGCTAAAAAATGATAAAGCTCTCGCGAGGACCAGCATGTCTCGTCCCAGCGGCGAACCGGTACCAGCGGCATCAGCGCATTGCATATCAGCACTTCATCGGCATCACGCAACGCCTCCGCACCCGCAGTGACTTCGACAACGTGAAACGGCGATTGTGCCAGTTGCGCGATGCAATGCTGGCGCATAATGCCATTGACCCCGGCATGATCGAGACGTGGCGTAAACACATCCATCCCCTTGCGCCAGAACAGATTCGCGGCACAGCATTCCGTAAGCCACCCGTCGCTGTCAAGAACCAGCGCCTCATCGGCGTCCGTCTGCTCAAGATGAGACCGGATCAACACCTGTTCCAGGCGGTTCAAGTGCTTCAGCCCGGCCAGCGCCGGATTACGTCCCAGCCGAACCGGGCTTAGCGTCAGCGCAACGCCGGTTTCTTGCCAGCGCGCATAATGCGCCGGATAAGCCGAAACGCTGAGGATACGTGTGGGAGCCTGACAGCTCGCGCCGCTGTAGCCGCGTCCGCCTGCACCGCGCGTCAGAATGACTTTAAGCACGCCGTCATCATGCGCCAGCGCCAGGTGCCGCATTTCCTCTTCCAGCGTTTGCCAGCGGGTGTAGGGAATCATCAGTTTTTCGCAGGCCTGCTGCAAACGGCGAAGGTGGGCTGGCAACATCTGTACTTTACGTCCCGCAATGCGTGCGGTGGTAAAGCACCCATCCCCAAACTGAATGGCCCGGTCATTAGCGGCCAGGGTGTCCCGTTCAATGCCATTAATCAAGAACATAGCGGCTCCTTATCGGTGGCCTGTCAGTGTCTCAGGATGAATTACGCAGGACAAGCAGAGAAAGCTGAAGAAAAAAGAAGGCCCGCATTTGATGCAGGCCTGAGTCAGGATTTAGCGGCAAGCGCGACGGGCTTAGATCTTTTTAAAGATCAGTGAACCGTTGGTGCCACCAAAGCCGAAGGAGTTACACAGCGCGTACTCCATACCGGAAACCTGACGCGCTTCGTGTGGAACGAAGTCCAGGTCACAACCCTCATCCGGATTATCCAGGTTGATGGTCGGCGGAACCACGCCATCGCGCAGCGCCAGGATGGAGTAGATCGATTCTACTGCTCCGGCAGCGCCCAGCAGGTGCCCGGTCATTGATTTGGTTGAGCTGACCATCACGCGGCTTGCGGCGTCACCGAAGACAGATTTAACCGCCTGCGCTTCTGCTTTATCGCCCGCCGGCGTCGAGGTGCCATGCGCGTTAACGTAAGCAATCTGGCCCGGTTCAATCCCTGCATCGCGGATGGCATTCACCATCGCCAGGGCCGCGCCGGCGCCATTCTCCGGAGGAGACGTCATATGGTAAGCATCGCTGCTCATACCAAAGCCGACGATTTCCGCGTAGATTTTCGCGCCGCGTTTTTTGGCGTGCTCGTACTCTTCCAGCACCACCATACCTGCACCGTCGCCCAGCACAAAACCGTCGCGATCTTTATCCCACGGACGGCTTGCCGCCTGCGGATTGTCGTTGCGGGTTGAGAGCGCACGCGCGGCGCCAAAGCCACCCACGCCAAGCGGGGTACTGGCTTTTTCCGCACCGCCGGCCACCATTGCATCAGCATCGCCATACGCAATCATACGCGCAGCCTGACCAATATTGTGTACGCCAGAGGTACAAGCGGTCGCGATAGAAATACTCGGCCCACGCAGACCAAACATGATGGTCAAATGCCCGGCCACCATGTTAACAATTGTAGACGGTACAAAGAACGGGCTGATCTTCCGAGGTCCGCCGTTGGTTAACGAACTGTGGTTTTCCTCGATCAGGCCAAGACCGCCAATACCGGAACCAATAGCGGCGCCGATGCGGGTTGCGTTCTCTTCCGTTACTTCAAGACCAGAATCCTGCATGGCCTGAACGCCAGCGACAATTCCATATTGAATGAAGGCATCCATCTTGCGCTGTTCTTTGCGCGAGATAATGTCATCACAGTTAAAATCCTTTACTAAGCCAGCAAATTTTGTTGCATAGGCGCTAGTATCGAAATGGTCGATCAGGCTGATGCCACTCTGACCGGCAAGGAGAGCTTTCCAGGTAGACTCTACGGTATTGCCGACAGGAGACAACATGCCCAGTCCGGTCACAACTACACGACGCTTAGACACGGTTGTCCTCCAGGGAGGGAAAATAGATTCTTGTGGGACAAAAAAAGATAAAACTCAGGCGGTCGAATGACCGCCTGGAGATGTTCACTTACGCCTGGTGACCGTTGATGTAATCAATGGCAGCCTGAACAGTGGTGATTTTCTCAGCTTCTTCGTCCGGAATCTCAGTATCAAACTCTTCTTCCAGAGCCATTACCAGCTCAACGGTGTCAAGAGAATCAGCGCCCAGGTCTTCAACGAAGGAAGCATTGTTGGTAACTTCTTCCTGCTTAACGCCCAGCTGTTCGCCGATAATTTTCTTAACGCGTTCTTCGATAGTGCTCATACTCTTAAATTTCCTATCAAAACTCGCTTTCGCGATGGTTTTCGTAGTGTATAAAATGTTGAAAAATTTGCAACTAAATCCCGGCAGGTCTTACCACGATTTTACGCTATTTTGCGGGTGTTTGCCCTCAGAACGCAAATCATTTTGCACAAAACCGCATTCGGGATCGCACAGACTGCGCGGTTCCTGAGCGTTTTGTGCAAATCTCGGTCAGACCATATACATTCCGCCGTTGACGTGCAGGGTTTCACCAGAGATGTAACCTGCTTCGTCAGAAGCTAAGAACGCAACCGCACTGGCGATTTCTTTTGCATCGCCGAGGCGACCCGCAGGAACTTGCGCCAGAATACCCGCACGCTGATCTTCAGACAGCGCACGCGTCATGTCCGTTTCAATAAAGCCCGGAGCAACAACGTTAACAGTAATACCGCGGGACGCGACTTCACGTGCCAGCGATTTACTAAAACCAATCAGACCCGCTTTCGCCGCAGCGTAGTTGGCCTGACCAGCATTTCCCATGGTACCGACCACAGAACCGATAGTAATAATGCGGCCGTGACGCTTTTTCATCATAGCGCGCATTACTGCTTTTGACAGACGGAAAACTGATGACAGGTTGGTTTCGATAATATCGTTCCACTCATCATCTTTCATTCGCATTAACAGGTTATCACGAGTAATACCGGCATTATTAACCAGGATATCAACTTCACCAAACTCTGCGCGAATATTTCCCAGAACAGATTCGATAGATGCCGGATCGGTCACATTCAACAGCATACCTTTGCCATTAGCACCGAGGTAATCGCTGATCGCCTGCGCACCGCTCTCGCTGGTGGCCGTGCCGATCACTTTCGCGCCACGGGCGACAAGCGTTTCTGCGATTGCGCGGCCAATGCCGCGACTTGCACCGGTAACCAGCGCGATTTTTCCTTCAAAACTCATGGTATTCCTCTTTTATTGCTCAAGCGCCGCAGACATCGCTGCTGGCTCGTTAAGCGCGGAAGCGGTCAGGGTGTCAACAATACGTTTGGTCAGACCGGTGAGGACTTTACCCGGTCCCACTTCATACAGGTGTTCTACGCCCTGGGATGCCATAAACTCAACGGTTTTGGTCCACTGAACCGGGCTGTACAGCTGGCGAATCAGCGCATCGCGAATCGCGTCTGGCGCCGTTTCACACTGCACATCAACGTTGTTCACCACCGAAATAACCGGTGCGTTAAAGGTGATGTTTTGCAGTTCGACAGCCAGTTTTTCCGCCGCAGGCTTCATCAGCGCGCAGTGGGACGGGACGCTCACCGGCAGCGGCAGCGCACGTTTAGCGCCGGCAGCTTTACAGGCAGCACCGGCACGCTCAACGGCTTCTTTGTTGCCGGCAATGACCACCTGGCCCGGAGAGTTAAAGTTGACCGGAGCCACGACCTGCCCTTCGGCGGACTCTTCGCAGGCTTTCGCAATAGACGCATCGTCAAGACCGATAATCGCTGACATCGCGCCGGTCCCTTCCGGGACCGCTTCCTGCATAAATTTGCCGCGCATTTCGACCAGACGCACCGCGTCGGCAAAATCAATCACGCCGGCACAAACCAGCGCGGAATACTCACCCAGGCTATGACCCGCCAGCAGAGCCGGGGTCTTACCGCCCTGCTGCTGCCAGACGCGATACAGCGCCACGGAAGCAGTCAGCAGCGCAGGCTGGGTTTGCCAGGTTTTGTTCAGCTCTTCCGCCGGGCCCTGCTGAGCAAGCGCCCACAGATCGTAACCCAACGCCGCAGAGGCTTCACGGAAAGTTTCTTCGATAACCGGATACGCCGCTGCCATGTCAGACAACATGCCGACCGTCTGAGAACCTTGTCCCGGGAACACAAAAGCAAATTGCGTCATGTCTAAATCCTTATCCTAAAAACGAACCAGCGCGGAACCCCAGGTGAAACCGCCACCAAAGGCTTCCAGCAGAATCAGCTGACCACGCTGGATGCGGCCATCGCGCACCGCTTCATCCAGCGCACAGGGAACGGAAGCCGCGGAGGTATTGCCATGACGATCGAGCGTCACCACCACGTTATCCATCGACATCCCCAGTTTTCTTGCCGTCGCGCTGATGATGCGCAGGTTAGCCTGATGCGGTACCAGCCAGTCCAGCGCCGAGCGATCGAGATTGTTAGCCGCCAGCGTCTCATCGACAATATGCGCCAGCTCGGTCACGGCAACTTTAAACACTTCGTTGCCCGCCATCGTCAGATAGATCGGATTTTCCGGCTCAACGCGATCGGCGTTCGGCAGCGTTAACAGCTCGCCGTAGCGGCCATCCGCATGCAGGTGGGTGGAAATGATACCCGGCTCTTCAGAAGCGCCCAGTACGACGGCTCCCGCGCCATCACCAAAAATAATGATCGTCCCGCGATCGCCAGGATCGCAGGTACGCGCCAGAACGTCAGCGCCAATCACCAGCGCGTAGTCCACGGCTCCGTTTTTCACGTATTGATCGGCGATGCTCAGTGCGTAGGTAAACCCTGCGCACGCCGCCGCCACGTCAAAGGCCGGGCAGCCATTAATACCCAGCATAGACTGAATCTGACAAGCCGAACTTGGAAATGCGTGAGTACCCGAGGTGGTCGCAACAACGATCAGACCAATTTGCTCCGGTTTAACACCCGCCATATCCAGCGCATTTTTTGCCGCTTCAAAACCCAGCGTAGCAACGGTTTCATTCGGTGCAGCAATACGACGTTCACGGATACCCGTACGAGTAACAATCCACTCGTCGGACGTCTCTACCATTTTTTCCAGGTCGGCGTTAGTACGCACTTGCTCGGGCAGATAACTGCCGGTACCAATAATCTTCGTATACATGTACGCTCAGTCACTCTTGGGTAATATACCCGCCTTGTTCAAACCGCTGGGCGTCAGCCTTCTTCGTTCGTCCCGCTTTGCTGCCGGGAGTTCCCGTTTCTGTCGCCCGTGGGCAGTTCGAAACCTGCTGGGTATAAAGATTCCAGGCGAGCGGCGATCCGCTGAGGAATTTGCCGCTGCACCGCCTGCACTGCCTGCTCTATCGCCACGCTGAAGGCGCGCTGATTGGCAGCACCGTGACTCTTAATCACGGAACCGCGCAATCCTAACAGACAGGCGCCATTATACTGGTCGGGGTTGAGGTGACTGAATCGCCTTGCCAGGCTTTTTTGTAACCAACGCTTCAATAACAGCAGCCACCACGACCGTTTTTTGCCCTCACCCTGTGATTTCAGCAGCGAGAGGAACATTCTGACAACACCTTCCATAGTTTTTAATGTGACGTTGCCCGTGAATCCATCACAAACCAGCACATCGGTTTTGCCCGTCAATAGTTCGTTGGCTTCAAGATAGCCGATATAGTTCAGCGACGGCAGTGTCTTCAGCACCGCAGCGGCATCGCGGATACTGCTGAGGCCCTTCATCTCTTCTTCGCCGATGTTCAACAGCGCGACGCGGGGGTTCTCAATGCCGACCACTTCTTCGGCCAGTACGGCGCCCATGACCGCAAACTGCACCAGCATCGTACTATCGCAATCCACGTTGGCGCCTAAATCCAGCACCACCGTTTTGCCCTTTTGCTGATGCGGTAACACCGTCACCAGCGCCGGACGCTCAATCCCTTCAATGGGTTTGAGTAATAACTTGGCCAGTCCCATCAGCGCGCCGGTATTCCCCGCGCTGACGCAGGCTTCCGCCCGCCCTTCTTTTACTAACTCCAGCGCCACGCGCATTGAGCTTCCGCGGCTACTGCGGATCGCCTGAGCGGGCCGCGCATCACTAGCAATAACTGACTGCGCAGGGATCACCTGCAGACGCGAACGTTGTTCGAAATCAGCTTTGGCAAGTAATGGCGTGATGGTGTCGGGGTCGCCGACTAAAAGAAGTGTGAGTTGCGAATTAGAGTTCAGTGCCTGCAGTGCTGCAGGCACTGTCACGGATGGGCCAAAATCACCCCCCATGACATCTAACGCCAGGGTTAGACGTGTCAAGATATCGTCGCTGCCCGGTTCGGTTATTCCCCAGTCACCTGGGGAAATCCTCGCTAAGCTTCATCACGCTCATACTCTTTGTCTTTCACGCTGCAAGTATATTGACTGCGCTCGTTCATCCCAGTCACATAGTTGTCTATGCTGCCGGCGATGTTCTCGCTTACGCCTCTTGCCGCGCGAAATCCATGGAGTCGTGCGTGATTACTTAGCGATAACCTTGCGACCGCGGTAGAAACCGTCGGCAGTGATGTGGTGACGCAGGTGTTTCTCACCAGAAGTTTTGTCTACAGACAGGCTGGTGACTGCGGTCAGAGCGTCATGGGAACGACGCATGCCACGTTTGGAACGGGTTGGTTTATTCTGTTGTACGGCCATGGACCTTACTCCTCAATTACTTATGCTTTAAGCTGGCTAATACGGCAAATGGGTTTGGTTTTTGTGCCTCTTCAGGCAGTTCACCAAAGACCATGTCCGCGTCGGACACTTCACAGTGTTCAGAATCATGCACCGGAACTACAGGCAAGGAGAGAATGATTTCATCCTCAACCATCGCTTGCAGGTCGATTTCACCGAATTCGTTAACCTCAATCGGCTCATACGCTTCCGGCAGTGCTTCGGCCTGTTCGTCATTTCTGACGGGGCTAAAACAATACGTGGTGTGGACATGATGGGGGAACGGTTTCCCGCAACGCTGACATTCGAGGGTTACTGATACCTTTGCATCGCCGGTAATAACGGCAAGGCGCTGATTATCAATAGCGAACGACATGCTGCATTCCACATCGCTGTCCACGCTGACTACTGAATCGGCTACACGTTCAACCTGATCACGGGCATAGATACCTTCGTAATCGAGGCGTTTTTGAGCCGTGCGAACCGGATCGAGAGTCAGGGGTAATTTTACCTTTTGCATAGGGCGCGCATATTAACTTTGTAATGTCATAGAGTCAAAGAAAAAGGCAGCCTCAGGTTGCCTTTCGCCATTTATTCGCACACATTGCGGCCAATAGTTTAAAATGATGCTCTTAGAAGCGCTATATGTGGATGAAAAAATATGTCTGAACTTATCCTGGCGTCGACCTCGCCGTGGCGGCGAATGCTGCTGGAAAAACTGGCCATGCCGTTTGACTGCGCGGCGCCTGATGTGGATGAAACCCCCCACCCCGGCGAATCTGCCCGTCAGCTGGTGGTCCGTCTGGCGCAGGCGAAGGCGCAGGCTCTTGCCGAACGCTATCCCCGGCACTTAATTATCGGATCCGATCAGGTTTGCGTCCTCGATGGCGAAATTACCGGCAAGCCGCACAGCGAAGAGAATGCGCGCCTGCAGTTAAGGAAAGCCAGCGGCACGATTGTGACCTTTTATACCGGACTGGCACTTTATCATTCCGCCAACGGCCATCTACAAACCGAGTGTGAACCCTTTGATGTCCATTTTCGCCATTTAAGCGACCAGGAAATAGACAATTATGTGCGCAAAGAGCGTCCGCTGCACTGCGCCGGGAGTTTTAAAAGTGAAGGTCTGGGCATTACCCTTTTCGAGCGACTGGAAGGACGTGACCCGAATGCGCTGGTGGGCCTGCCGCTGATCGCCCTGTGTCAGATGCTACGCCGGGAAGGCTGTAATCCGCTGTTGCGCTAGCCGTTTATTCTGCCGGGCCGGAACCGCCGTTCTGGCCTGGCCTGGGGGTCTGGCGAACGGCAATCCTGATGGGGTGTGTGGTATGGGGATATCGCGCTGGCGCGGCGTGCGGCGGGTACATTTACCCATAAAGGAGAAAAACGTCGCGGTGAGTGCTGGCACAGCGACGCAGCAGATGACAACGGCGGACTCAGCGTCCGCCGGGACGATCATTTACTATTACGTAGCACCTGCAGGCAGCGCTTCAGCTGGTTATCCAGCGGCGCTTCGACACGCATCACTTCCCCGGTCCCCGGATGAGTAAATTTCAGCGCGGCAGCATGGAGGAACAACCGATTCAGGCCGGTGCCAGCCAGCTGTTTGTCAAACTCGCGGTCGCCATAACGGTCGTCAAAGGCAATGGGGTGGCCCGCATACTGCGTGTGAACGCGGATCTGGTGCGTACGCCCGGTCACCGGACTGCAGCGAACCAGCGTCGCGTGCGTATAGCGTTCTTCAACCTTAAAGCGCGTCTCCGACGGTTTTCCTTCCTGACTAACGCGAACGATACGTTCGCCGCTCTGCAGAATGTTTTTCAGCAGCGGTGCCTGCACCACTTTGGTGTGCGACTGCCACTGCCCGCGCACCAGCGCCAGATAATCCTTCTGCATCCCCTTTTCGCGCAGCTGTTCATGCAGCGAACGCAGCGCGGAACGCTTCTTCGCGACCAGCAGTACGCCGGAGGTATCGCGGTCAAGGCGGTGAACCAGTTCGAGGAAACGGGCTTCCGGACGCAGCGCGCGCAGGCCTTCAATGACGCCGAAACTCAGGCCGCTGCCGCCGTGCACCGCGGTACCGGAAGGTTTGTTCAGCACCAGAATATGGTCATCTTCATACAGAATCACGTCGGCCAGCGCCGACACTTTCTGCAAATGCGGGGAGACGGCTTCTTCTTCACGCTCGGCAACCCGAACAGGCGGAATGCGGATTTCGTCGCCGGCTTCCAGCTTGTATTCCGGCTTGACGCGTTTTTTATTCACCCGCACCTCGCCTTTACGCAGGATGCGATAAATCATGCTCTTCGGTACGCCCTTTAGCTGCGTACGCAAAAAGTTATCGATGCGTTGCCCCGCTTCATCGGCGGTAATGGCAACCATTTTTACGCTTGGAGTCTCAGTTTTCATGGTGCGCGATTCTAAATAGCCCGACGCATTAGCGCCACTCATTTTTATATGCTTATATTTATCATTATCCGGTTTTCATTGAATGCTTCATCGGCGTTTTGTTTGTTATTAGAACAATCTGTATGCGCTGGTGAAAAAACTGTGAGTAACCGGGTGATAAAAGGTAAAAGTCAACTTGCTATAACAAGGTTAGCAATGGAATAATGATGCCGTTTTCCGTGTTGAATCTTGTTAGAACAAGAAATTAGCGGAATGACCAATTTTGTCTGACCGATCATCCACGCAGCAATGGCGTAAGACGTATTGATCTTTCAGACAGTTAGCGGGCTGCGGGTTGCAGTCCTTACCGGTACAGGCCTCTATGGATTTCACGTCGCAGGAAGGCGTCGACTCCGGGTATTCCCGGGTGCTCTACTCAGTCCGCTGATTGAGATGAGCGGGTTAAGCCACTACATCTGTAACGTGAAAGACGACGAGATATACGCAAAATTATTCAGGATGCGCCAAGGCGGCGAAAGAGAGAATCTCCGGAACTGACATCATCAGTAAGTCAGCAACAGGGGTGAAACGAGCAAGCCGACGCAGAAGCAACCTGAAAAATGACGCGTATAAATGGAATCTTCTCTGGTGATACATCCCAGGCTGTTCCCCTGCTAATTGCGCTGTGTTTCCGTTTGAAATACAGGCGACCGACACTCTGCGCCTCTTAAGCGCGCGACAACCGTGAGGTTGGCGACGTGAAACAGACACGAGGCCATCGGTTTCCCCCGGCAAGGCAATACTCTGCCCGCAGCTTAGTCGTCAATGTAAGAATAATGAGTAAGTTACGATGAAAAGAATGTTAATCAACGCAACTCAGCAGGAAGAGTTGCGCGTCGCCCTTGTTGATGGGCAGCGCCTGTACGACCTGGATATCGAAAGCCCCGGGCACGAACAGAAAAAAGCGAACATCTACAAAGGCAAAATTACCCGTATTGAACCTAGCCTTGAAGCCGCGTTTGTTGATTACGGCGCCGAGCGTCATGGTTTCCTCCCCCTCAAAGAAATCGCCCGCGAATACTTCCCTGCTAACTACAATTCTCATGGTCGTCCGAATATTAAGGATGTTCTGCGTGAAGGTCAGGAAGTGATTGTTCAGATTGATAAAGAAGAACGTGGCAACAAAGGCGCCGCGCTCACCACCTTTATCAGCCTGGCGGGTAGCTATCTGGTACTGATGCCGAACAACCCGCGCGCGGGCGGTATTTCACGCCGCATTGAGGGTGACGATCGTACAGAACTAAAAGAAGCGCTGGCCAGCCTTGAGCTGCCGGACGGCATGGGGCTTATCGTGCGTACCGCGGGCGTCGGCAAATCTGCCGAAGCGCTGCAGTGGGACCTGAGCTTCCGTCTGAAACACTGGGAAGCAATCCAGAAAGCCGCTGAAAGCCGCCCGGCGCCGTTCCTGATCCATCAGGAAAGTAACGTCATCGTGCGTGCCTTCCGTGATTACCTGCGCCAGGACATCGGCGAAATCCTGATCGATAACCCGAAAGTGCTTGAGCTGGCTCGCCAGCACATCGCCGCACTGGGCCGCCCGGATTTCAGCAGCAAAATCAAACTGTACACCGGTGAAATCCCGCTGTTCAGCCATTATCAAATCGAATCGCAGATTGAGTCCGCCTTCCAGCGCGAAGTGCG
Source organism: Klebsiella sp. CSG-1 (assembly GCF_056521145.1). NCBI lineage: Bacteria > Pseudomonadati > Pseudomonadota > Gammaproteobacteria > Enterobacterales > Enterobacteriaceae > Klebsiella > Klebsiella sp. CSG-1. Next base: position 60,559 of record NZ_JBWNLD010000010.1, read on the forward strand.
CCTGCCTTCCGGCGGGTCAATCGTTATCGACAGCACCGAGGCGTTAACCGCTATCGATATCAACTCCGCTCGCGCCACCCGCGGCGGCGACATCGAAGAAACGGCATTCAACACCAACCTGGAAGCAGCCGATGAGATTGCTCGCCAGCTGCGTCTGCGTGACCTCGGCGGCCTGATTGTCATCGACTTCATCGACATGACGCCAGTACGCCACCAGCGCGCGGTTGAAAACCGCCTGCGCGAAGCGGTGCGTCAGGATCGTGCGCGTATCCAGATCAGTCATATCTCTCGCTTCGGCCTGCTCGAGATGTCGCGTCAGCGTCTGAGCCCGTCGCTGGGTGAATCCAGTCATCACGTCTGCCCACGCTGTAGCGGTACCGGCACCGTTCGTGATAACGAATCCCTGTCGCTCTCTATCCTGCGTCTGATTGAAGAAGAAGCGCTGAAAGAGAACACCCAGGAAGTTCACGCTATCGTGCCTGTGCCGATTGCGTCCTACCTGCTGAACGAAAAACGTGCTGCGGTGAGCGCCATCGAAACCCGCCAGGGCGACGTGCGCGTGATCATCGTCCCGAACGATCAGATGGAAACCCCGCACTACTCCGTGCTGCGCGTACGTAAAGGCGAAGAGACCTCTACCCTGAGCTATCTGCTGCCTAAACTGCACGAAGAAGAGATGGCGCTGCCTGCTGACGAAGAACCGGCCGAACGTAAGCGCCCTGAGCAGCCGGCCCTGGCCACCTTCGTGATGCCGGACGTCCCGCCAGCGCCAGAGCAGGAAGTTCCTGTTGCCGCACCTGCCGCCGCAAAACCAGCGGTAGCCGCTGCTGCGCCAGCGCAGCCTGGTCTGCTCTCCCGCTTCTTTGGCGCCCTGAAAAACATCTTCTCCGGCGCAGAAGAGACGAAACCGGCAGAACCTCAGGTAGAGAAGAAAGCCGAAGAGAAACCGGAACGTCAGCAAGAACGTCGTAAACCGCGGACCAACAATCGCCGCGATCGCAACGATCGTCGTGATAACCGTGATAACCGTGATAACCGTGATAACCGCGACGGTCGTGATAACCGCGATAACCGTGCTGAAAATACCGAAGGCCGTGAACCTCGTGAATCCCGCGAGGAAAACCGCCGTAATCGTCGCGAGAAACAGCAGCAGAATGTCGAGCCGCGTGAATCTCGTCAGACGGTGACCGAGGATGCAGAAAAAGGCAAAGCGCGCGATGAGCAGCAGCCGCGTCGTGAGCGTAATCGTCGTCGTAATGACGAGAAGCGCCAGGCTCCGCAGGAAGCCAAAGCACAAACGCGCGAAGAGCCAGTAGTTCAGCAGGAAGTCGAGCAGGAAGAACGCGTTCAGACGATGTCCCGTCGTAAACCGCGTCAGTTATCCCAGAAAGTTCGCATCGAGTCTGCGGTAGCTGAAACGGCCGATCAGGTTGTTGAAACCGTGCCTGCGGTCCAGCCGGAAGCGGTCGCTCCGCGCACGGAACTGGCGAAAGTCGATCTGCCTGCCGTCGTTGAAAGCAACGGCGACCATGACGACAACAACGAGTCTCGCGAAGCCAACGGTATGCCGCGTCGCTCCCGTCGCTCGCCGCGTCATCTGCGCGTCAGCGGCCAGCGTCGTCGTCGTTACCGCGATGAGCGTTACCCGACCCAGTCGCCGATGCCGCTGACCGTAGCCTGTGCATCCCCGGAAATGGCGTCAGGTAAAGTGTGGATTCGTTACCCGGTTGTCCGTCCGCAGGATCAACAGCAGGAAGAACAGCAGATTCAGGCGTCCGTTACTGAAACTGTCGCTCCTGTTGCTGTCGCTGAAGCCGCCATTGCAGAAGTGGTCGCCCCGGCGGTTGCCGAGGCGGCGCCTGCTGCCGCCGAACAACCTGTCGTAGCCGAAGCAACCGCCGCTGAAGCCGCGCAGACTGTTCAGCCGGAAGTCGCCCGCGAAACCGAGGTTGCGCCGCAGGATGCTATCGCCGCAGAAGCGCCGGTTGTTGAGGCAGAAAGCGGTGTTGCGCCGGTTGCTGCAGAACCGGAAACGGTAGCAGTAGAAACAGCAGCTGAAGCCGTTGTTGAGGAATCTGCCCCGGTTGTGGCACAAGCAGCTCCGGCACCGCAGGTCATTGAACCCGCGCCGGTGGTTGAAGCTACTCCGGTGGTTGAACCCGCCCCAGTGGTTGAAGCCGCTCCGGTCCTGGAAACAGCGCCGGTCGTCGAATCAGCGCCTGCTCCGGTGGTGGTCGCCACACCCGCGGCGGCGGTTATCGTGTCTCATCGCCACGCGACCGCCCCGATGACGCGTGCCCCGGCGCCAGCCTACGAGCCAGAAGCGCCGCGTCACAGCGACTGGGTTCGCCCGTCGTTTGCCTTTGACGGCAAAGGTGCGGCAGGCGGCCACAGCGCGACTCATCAGGCGACGGCGGAACCAACCCGCCCACAACCTGCCGAGTAAACGCGGTACGGCATCAAAAAACCGGCCTCTGGCCGGTTTTTTTATTCCCCCTCCGGGCGCTGCATCCCGGCAACCTGCGGCATCACTTCGCGCATCAGGTCGAGAAACTTTCGTAGCCGGGTCGGATAATAACGCGCCCACGGATAGACCAGGTGGACCGGCAGCGAAGAGGCCCGCCACTGCGGAAATAGCTCAACCAACCGACCGGCGGCGATATCCTCCGTCACAGCCCAACTCGACACGATAGCAACCCCCAGCCCCGCCAGCGCCGTATTACGGGCCACATACACGCTATCGGTGCTCAGACAGGGCACAATACCAAACGATATCTCCCGGCTATCCTCCTGATGCTGCAACTCCACTTCATGTTGATAAAAGGTACTGATGGCCACCCACGGCAGCCGCGACAGATCCTCAGGCATCGCTAATGCCGGATAGCGTGACAACAGCTGTGGGGCAACCACCAGACTACGCGGAACTTCGGCCAGCAGCACCGACACCGTGGCCGGGTCAACTTCAGCGCCCACCCGAATCGCGCAATCGATATTGTCACTGAGAAAATCGACGGTTTTGTCATTGAGCATCCACTCCACCGCCAGCTGCGGATAGCGTTGCAGAAAACTGACCAGCGGCCCCAGCAGCTGCTGCTGACCAAAGGCATGAGGCGCACGCACGCGCAGTATCCCTACCGGCCGATCGTCAGCAATACTCATCTCGTCCTCCAGCGCCAGCCACGCATCCACCACCTGACGCGCGTGCTGATAACAGCGTTCACCATCATCGGTGAGCTTCATGGCATGCGTTGTACGCAGGATCAGTCGATTACCGAGCATGCTCTCCAGCGACTGCAGACGGCGGCTGACCGTCGCCTGAGTGGTATCCAGCTGCCGTGCCGCCGAAGAGAGTGAACCGGCCTCGACAATTCGAATAAAGGTCCGCATCAGTTCAATGCGGTCTATACGCTCCTGCCTCTTCATTATCACTTTCTCTATACGTTAAACGTATAACCGTTTTACCACCACGCTATCTACCGCGCCAGCGGCATTCGGGGAAGAATAGCGCCATCTCATCTACGAGGACTTCATCATGACCCCGACTCCACTATCCTCCCGCGAGGCAGGCTGGATTATTTTTATACTCGCTCTTGGCGCTGGTTTTAGCGTTGCCTCTATTTATTACGCCCAGCCCCTGCTCCCGCTGATGGGCGCCAACCTGCACCTGAGCGTTGAAGGGATGGGCCTCGTCCCGACCCTGACCCAGGCCGGCTACGCGCTGGGCATTCTGTTTCTGCTGCCGCTCGGCGATCGCCACGACCGGCGGACGTTGATTCTACTGAAAAGCGCGGCGCTGGCGGTCCTGCTGCTGCTGTGTAGCCTGACGGACCAGCTCACTTCACTGCTGGTGGTCAGCTTATTGATCGGGATGGCCGCGACGATGGCGCAGGATATTGTTCCGGCAGCAGCGATTCTGGCCCCGGCGGGTAAGCAGGGGAAAATGGTCGGGACGGTGATGACCGGTCTGCTGCTGGGAATTCTGCTCTCGCGGACCGTCAGCGGACTGGTCGGGGCGCTGTTCGGTTGGCGGGTGATGTATCAGGCGGCAGCTCTGAGTATCGCTCTCATCGGCCTGCTGATGTGGCGTATTCTGCCCCGCTTTGCGATTCACTCAACGCTAAGCTATCCGCAGCTGATGAAATCGATGGCGCACCTGTGGCAACGCTACCCTGCGCTGCGACGCGCGGCACTGGCCCAGGGCTTTTTATCCATCGCCTTCAGCGCCTTCTGGTCAACGCTAGCGGTGATGCTGCTCGCACATTATCAGATGGGTAGCGCCGTGGCCGGGGGATTCGGCATCGCCGGTGCGGCCGGGGCCCTTGCCGCCCCGCTGGCGGGTGGACTGGCCGATAAATATGGCGCGGGAAGGGTTACTCAGCTAGGGGCCGGACTGGTTACCCTTTCTTTCGCCCTGATGTTCCTGATGCCGCTACTGCCGCCACATGGTCAGCTGCTGCTGATCGGCCTTTCGGCGATCGGCTTCGATCTCGGTCTGCAGTCCAGCCTGGTCGCGCATCAGAATCTGGTTTACAGCCTCGAGCCGCAGGCTCGCGGTCGCCTGAATGCCCTGCTGTTCACCGGCGTGTTTATTGGTATGGCGCTCGGCTCAGTACTCGGCAGCCGGCTATACGTGGTCGCCGGCTGGAACGGCGTCGTTGTCCTGGCCGTAGTTACCGGCGCGATTGCGCTCGCGATTCGCCTGCGGGAAAGCGCCCGTCTGGCATCCATAGCGCGCGCAGTGCGATAAAAAACCCCGCGCCGCAATGCGGAACGGGTCTCTTTCAATCCGGCGTATGGCGTCAGGCCGTACGTCGGGCAAACTCTTTAACCCGGAAGCCCAGCACCATTAAGGTGGCAAAATAGGCCACCACGCCCGCCGCCACCACCGCCATCAGGCGCAGCAGACGGAACGGCATCGAGCCCTGCGACCACTCCGGCATGATATACATCATGCCCAACAGCGCCGCCGACATCACCAGCACCGCAACCACCAGGCGCAGCAGGAAGGAGAACCATCCAGGCTGCGGAGTAAAGATCTTTTGCTTACGCAACTGCCAGTACAACAGACCGGCGTTAAGGCAGGCCGCCAGGCCGATAGACAGCGATAACCCGGCATGCTTCAGTGGGCCAATAAAGATCAGGTTCATCACCTGGGTCATAATCAGCGTAACGATCGCGATTTTTACCGGCGTTTTAATGTCCTGCCGCGAATAAAAGCCCGGTGCCAGTACCTTAACGACAATCAGTCCCATCAGCCCGACGGAGTAAGCCACCAGCGCGCGCTGGGTCATCGCCGCATCAAACGCGCTGAATTTCCCATACTGGAACAGCGCAACGGTGAGCGGCTTCGCCAGGATCCCCAGCGCCACGGCGCTGGGCAACGCCAGCAGGAAACACAGACGCAGCCCCCAGTCCATCAGGCGACAGTACTCATCATGATTACCGCTGGCAAAGCTTTTTGACAGCGATGGCAGCAGAATAGTCCCCAGCGCCACGCCAAGGACCCCGGACGGAAACTCCATCAGGCGATCCGCGTAATACATCCACGACACCGAACCAGACACCAGGAACGAGGCAAAGATAGTGTTGATAATCAATGAAATCTGGCTAACAGAGACGCCGAGGATCGCCGGCCCCATCTGTTTGACCACCCGCATTGCACCAGCATCTTTCAGGTTAATGCGCGGCAGAACCAGCATGCCAATCTTTTTCAGATGCGGCAGTTGATAGGCCAGCTGCAGCACGCCGCCGACGGTGACCGCCCACGCCATCGCCAGCATTGGTGGGTGGAAATAGGGCGCGGCAAACAGAGCAAAACCGATCATACTGACGTTGAGGAACGTCGGAGCGAAGGCGGGAACGGAAAAACGGTTCCAGGTGTTGAGAATCGCCCCGGCTAACGACGCCAGTGAAATCAGCAGAATATAAGGAAAGGTGATGCGCAGCAGCTGGGTGGTCAGGGTAAATTTATCCGGGCTGTCGGCAAAACCGGGCGCAGTGACGGTAATCACCCAGGGCGCCGCCAGCATTCCAAGAACGGTAACGACCGCCAGAACCAGCGTCAGCAGGCCAGAGACATAGGCCACAAACACGCGGGTCGCATCTTCGCCCTGCTTGCTTTTATATTCGGCAAGAATGGGTACAAATGCCTGAGAGAAGGCCCCTTCAGCGAAGATACGACGCAGCAAATTCGGTAATTTAAACGCGACGAAAAAGGCGTCCGTCGCCATCCCTGCGCCAAAAATTCGGGCGACGATAGCATCACGCGCAAACCCCAGAACGCGTGAAAACATGGTCATCGAACTGACTGCTGCCAGTGATTTTAAAAGGTTCATTAACGTGTTATTCCACAACCCTGAAGTAAAACGCCCGCGATTGCGGGCGCTGGAAAGTGGCGATAGTCTACCGGGTTCGTCATGAATTACTACTCCCAGATGTTACAACCAATTATTCACTCATTGCCTCGCGCCAGAGTTTTTCGACCACCCGTTGGGCCAACAGCGCCTGTTCACCCGCAGTTTCCGGAACCGTCTGATTTTGCACGCATTCGATGAAGTGGCGCGCGCAGCCGACAAACCCGCGTTGCTCCAGCGTGGTTTGCCAGCCCGGAACCGGGCGCATAATCACCCCCTGACCGCGCTCTTCCTGCCATTCGCGCATATCGCAGACGGCGTACAGTCCGCCGTCAGTTACGGCCTGCACCCACTCCCGCTGACTACCGGCACGCCGGTGCATACTGGTGGTGACCTCCAGTTGAGGCGTGCTGAAGTGGTGTTCGGCATAGAGCATTTCGCCCTGGGCCGTGGTTTGCAGCGAGCCGCCGCTCAGGCGCGCGGTACCGCCCGCCAGCCACAGCGCAGTATCCACCACATGCAGATAATCATCCAGCAACGTAAAACGCAGATCGTGACCGACGCTGTCGCTGCGATGTTTATCCATGCGCAGCGATGCGGCGCTGCCCATCTGCGTTTTGAGTTCACGATACAGCGGCGCAAAGCGACGGTTAAAACCGACCATCAGCGTGAGCTTGCGGCGCGCCGCCAGTTCGACCAGCGACTCTGCCTCATTCAGCTTGTCGGCCAGCGGTTTATCCACGCACACATGCACCCCGGCATTCAACAGGCGGCTGACCACCTCAAAATGCGAGGCCGTTGAAGTATGCACAAAGACCGCATCGCACTGCGCCGCCAGCTGCTCCAGCGAGTCGGCATAAGGAATGCGCCAGCCCTCGCAGATACGCAGCGCTTTCTCTTTGCCCGGCGACCAGGCCGCCTGCAGCGTCCAACCGTCTGCGGCACCCAGCACCGGCAGCCAGGCCTTCTGCGCAATGCCCCCTAACCCCACCACGCCAATGCGTAATTTCGCGGTCACGATTAATCTCCCAGGTGAGCCAGCAGCGAGGCCAGCCGTTCTTTCAGTTCCGCGACTTCGCCTTCCAACGCCTCAACCCGCGCGAGAAGATCATCGGCCGGCGGCGAGACGGCCTCAACGGCGGTAATAAGCGAGTCCATATCATCGCAGAACAAGTGCATATAGCGGGATTCTCGCTTCCCGGGCTCGCGCGGCAGACGCGCGACGAAAGGCCCGTCATCCCGGGTTGCCAGCGTTTCCAGCACGCTCTCCACTTCCGCCATATCGCTAAAGTCATGCATTCGCTGCGCCCGGCTGCGCAACTCGCCCGGGGTCTGCGCGCCGCGCAGCAGCAGCGTTGTCACAACCGCCACTTCCGCCGAAGACAGCTTCAAATCGCCAAATTCGGAATTACAAAAGCGCTGTTCGTATTTGGTTACCCGATTGCCGAAACCGCTGACGGTACGCAGGTAATGGCGTTTGACCAGGGTATCCAGCAGATCCTGAATATCACTTTCGCTGAGCGACATCACCGGCTCACGGTTAGTTTTCTGATTGCAGGCGGTCACCACCGCATTGACCGACAGCGGATACTGCTCAGGCGTGGTAACCTGTTTTTCCAGCAAACACCCGATGACGCGCGCTTCGTGTGCGGTTAACTGATATTTCATGCTCTCTCCTCAGCGACCCGGAGTCCAGTCCGGTGTCGTCAACGCCGTCAGTACATGGTCACGCCACTGCCCGTCAATCAGCAGATAATTTTTGGCGTACCCCTCTTTTTCAAAGCCAAGACGAGCGAGTAAATCGCCGCTTCGTTGATTATGCGGCATGTAGTTGGCCATGATGCGATGGATATGCTGCGTGCGCTGCATATAGCGAATTGCCGCGGTCAGGGCCTCAAACATCAGCCCCTGGCCTTGCCACTTCTCGCCAATGGAATAGCCGAGGTAGCAGGCATGAAACGACCCGCGGACCACATTGGAAAAATTTGCCACGCCGATAATCTCTTTCTCTTCCGGATCGAGCAGCGCAAAATAGAATGCCGAGCCCTGCTTATGAAACTCGGAAATCATCGATAAACGCGCCTGCCAGCCAGAGGGGTAGCAGTGGCTGTCGTCGCGCACTGGCTCCCAGGGTTTTAAGAACCCTTTATTCTCCGCGTAATAATCGGCCAGACGCCAGGCGTCACGATCGTATACCAGCCGCACCACCAGCCTGTCCGTCGTCAAACGCACCTTCGGTACGTTACTGCGATAGCCAAACATTCCCTTCTCCTGTTCCCCTGACTGATTACCTGCTCCCTTCACTATACCTGTCCTGAACGGTTGTGTGAAAACAGCAACATACCATTTTCTGCACCATCTCCCTTTTTCGATGAATAGACTCAATCGATCTTGCATTTTGATAAAAAAATATTGTCGCAAGGATGCTGGGAAAGTCAGCATCTTCCCCGCACACTATCCGGGTAACTCTTTATTTTCCCTGGAGGGGAAATGTCCCGCGTATCGCAGGCAAGGAGCCTGGGTAAATATTTCCTGTTGGTCGACAACATGCTGGTGGTTTTGGGCTTTTTTGTCGTCTTCCCGCTGATTTCTATTCGCTTTGTTGACCAGATGGGCTGGGCGGCGCTGATGGTCGGGATTGCGCTCGGCCTGCGCCAGCTGGTGCAGCAAGGATTAGGCATTTTTGGCGGCGCGGTCGCCGATCGCTTTGGCGCCAAGCCGATGATCGTCACCGGCATGCTCATGCGCGCGGGCGGTTTCGCGGCGATGGCCGTGGCCCATGAACCGTGGGTGCTGTGGCTCTCCTGCATTCTCTCCGGGCTCGGCGGCACCCTGTTCGATCCGCCGCGCGCCGCGCTGGTGGTCAAGCTGGTGCGCCCGCATCAGCGTGGGCGGTTCTTTTCGATTCTGATGATGCAGGACAGCGCCGGGGCGGTGATCGGCGCCCTGCTCGGCAGCTGGTTGCTGCAATATGACTTCCGTCTTGTCTGTAGCGTGGGCGCGGCGTTGTTTGTCGCCTGCGCCGCGTTCAACGCCTGGTATCTCCCGGCGTGGAAGCTTTCCACCGTGAAAACGCCGGTTCGGGAAGGTCTGGGTCGGGTGCTGCGCGATAAGCGCTTTGTCACCTACGTTCTGACGCTCACCGGCTACTACATGCTGGCTGTCCAGGTGATGCTCATGCTGCCCATTATGGTTAACGACATCGCCGGTTCACCGACCGCGGTAAAATGGATGTATGCCATTGAAGCCGCTATATCGTTAACCCTGCTCTACCCCATTGCCCGCTGGAGCGAACAGCGCTTTCGCCTCGAGCATCGGCTGATGGCCGGGTTACTGGTGATGACCATCGCCATGCTGCCCATCGGCTTGACCAGCAATTTACAGCAGCTGTTTACCCTGATTTGTATCTTCTATATTGGGTCGATCGTTGCGGAACCGGCGCGGGAAACGCTGGGAGCCTCTTTAGCCGATGCCCGGGCGCGCGGTAGCTATATGGGCTTCAGCCGGCTGGGGCTGGCCTTTGGCGGCGCGTTTGGCTATGCCGGCGGCGGATGGTTGTTCGATGCGGGTAAAGCGCTGAATCAGCCCGAACTACCGTGGCTGATGCTGGGTATTATCGGCCTGTTTACCTTCCTTGCCCTGTGGTGGCAGTTCAGCCAGAAGCGGTCGACATCCGGCATGCTGGAGCCACGTACCTGACCAGAGGTTTAACGTAAGGCCTGTTTTCAGCATTTTCCGCTAGTGCGTCGAATGCTGGCAGGCCATACTGCTTTATGTCAGGATAAGTCCTGGCATGACCGTTAAGGAATCTAATGAAAAAGATGTTTATCGTGGCCGCGCTCATTGTCAGCGGCCTTCTGAGCGGCTGTAACCAGCTTACGCAGTATTCAGTTAGCGAGCAGGAAATTAACCAGGCGCTGCAGAAACGTAACCATTTCGCCAAAGATATCGGCCTGCCGGGCGTGGCGGATGCACATATTGAGTTACACGATCTGACCAGCGCGATTGGCCGTGAAGAGCCGAATAAAGTGACGCTGAGCGGCATTGCCAACCTGGATCTGAACTCGTTATTCGGCAACCAGAAAGCCACCATCGATCTGAAGCTCAAGGCGCTGCCGGTCTTTAATAAAGAGAAAGGCGCGATCTTCCTGCAGGAGATGGAGGTCGTAGAGGCGAAAGTGTCACCTGAGAAGCTGCAATCCGTCGTGCAGACCCTGATTCCCTACCTGAATCAGTCTCTGCGTAGCTATTTTAACCAGCAGCCGGCCTACGTCCTGCGCGAAGACGCCAGCACCGGCGAAGCGCTGGCGAAAAAATACGCGAAAGGCATCGAGGTGAAACCGGGCGAAATTATCATCCCGTTCACCAATTAATACGACGGGCGCTGCGGCGCCCGTTTTTTTACGGAAATTGATGCAAAGGAAAACGTTTACGCTTATCCTTAGTGCCCGGCAAAAACAGCCCTGATGACTGACCCTATTAGCCGGAGCTTTCCATGACAGCACAATCCCAGGTATTGAAAATCCGCCGCCCTGACGACTGGCATATCCATCTGCGCGATGACGATATGCTGAAGACCGTCGTGCCTTACACCAGTGAGTTTTATGGCCGGGCGATCGTGATGCCGAATCTGGTGCCGCCTGTCACCACCGTTGAAGCGGCGATAGCTTATCGCCAGCGTATCCTCGACGCCGTTCCCGCCGGGCACGATTTTACGCCGTTGATGACCTGCTACCTGACCGATACGCTCGACCCGGCAGAGCTGGAGCGTGGATTCCACGCTGGCGTATTCACGGCGGCAAAACTCTACCCGGCCAATGCCACCACTAACTCCAGCCACGGCGTCACCAGCATCGATGCCATCATGCCGGTGCTGGAGTGCATGGAAAAACTGGGCATGCCGCTGCTGGTTCACGGTGAAGTCACCCACGCCGAGATTGACATCTTCGATCGCGAAGCGCGCTTTATCGAAACGGTAATGGAGCCGTTGCGTCAGCGTTTACCTGGCCTGAAAGTGGTATTCGAACATATCACCACGAAGGATGCCGCCGAATACGTACGCGACGGTAACGAACTGCTGGCCGCGACCATTACTCCTCAGCACCTGATGTTTAACCGTAATCACATGCTGGTTGGCGGCGTGCGCCCCCATCTTTACTGTTTGCCGATTCTGAAGCGTAATATCCACCAGCAGGCGCTGCGTGAGCTGGTTGCCAGCGGCTTTAGCCGCGCGTTTCTGGGAACCGACTCCGCTCCGCACGCCCGCCATCGTAAAGAGGCCAGCTGCGGATGCGCCGGTTGCTTTAACGCGCCGACCGCGCTGAGCAGCTATGCGACTGTATTTGAAGAGATGAATGCCCTGCAGCACCTCGAAGCGTTTTGTTCACTCAACGGCCCGCGCTTCTACGGCCTGCCGGTGAATGACACCTTTGTTGAGCTGGTGCGCGAAGAGAGCACCGTCGTTGACAGCATCGCCCTACCGGACGATACCCTGGTGCCTTTCCTTGCCGGTGAAACCCTGCGCTGGACGATGAAGAAATAAAAGCACTGCCCCTTGTTGTAAAGGTAAATCAGATACTGTATAAATAAACAGTATATTACACAGGGGGCAATTATGCGCATCGAAGTGTCTATCGCCAAATCCACAGCCTTACCGAACGGCGCCTTAGAAGCGCTAAATAACGAACTCTCCCGACGCATTGAACAGCAGTTCCCGGCTTATCCAAGCCAGGTAACCGTACGCTTTGCCGCCAGTAACAATTTGTCCGTCATTGGCGGCCTGAAAGAAGATAAAGACCGGATAAGCGAAATCCTGCAAGAAACCTGGGAAAGCGCTGATGACTGGTTTGACCATGACGTATCCTGACGCCTCTCTGGCGGCATACCGCAGCAGAGTGGCGCTGACTCTGAACAAACAGAGCAGGCCAGTCTGAAGCAAAAACCGCCGGAACATCGCGTCGGGTACAGCAAATTTAATTTGCTCCCTCATTGTGCTTTTTTTTGCCGGGTCGCCCCGGCTTTTTTATCCCCGTGTCAGTCTCAGACTTTTCTTCTTTCTCCTCATTATTTCCTTTAAAAATAACGATGCGCGGCACTAAGTTTGTGCAAAAAAGCACCAAACAGATGAAAGTTCGCCCTGTTTAATTTAATTTCTCGAGTTTATTCTTAACACCTGATATAATTAACTTGCTTCAAAAAATATGCATTAAACCTCGAGAATTGTTGTCTTTTAACATATGAATAAGGGGTTATGATGGAAAAGAATAATGAAGTCATCCAGACCCATCCCCTCGTCGGATGGGACATCAGCACCGTTGATAGCTACGATGCAATGATGTTGCGCCTGCACTACCAAAACCCCACTCAAGAAAGCAGTAACGAAGCTGAAATTGGCCAGACGCTATGGCTAACGACGGAAGTCGCACGTCAATTTATTTCTATCCTGGAAGCAGGTATTGCGAAGATAGAATCAGGTGAATACCAGGCAAACGAGTACCGCAGGCATTAATGATTATGCCGCGATCGATATATGCTAACTCAACAGGCACCTGCGGGTGCCTGCTTTATTTTCGGGCTTGTATATATGCAGGTTGTTAATTACCCTGCTAATAAAGCAAAAAACCGGAACAGACCATGCAATACGACCTCATCATTATCGGCAGCGGCTCCACTGGCGCCGCTGCCGGCTATTATGCCCGCCGGGCTGGACTCAACGTGCTGATGACCGACGCGCACACGCCTCCGCATCAGGAAGGCAGCCATCACGGCAATACGCGCCTTATCCGTCACGCCTACGGTGAAGGAGAGAGATATGTCCCGCTGGTGCTGCGTGCGCAGACGCTGTGGGATGAGCTTGCTACCCTCAGCGGCGAGGCCGTCTTCGAACGTACCGGGGTGATTAACCTCGGCCCGGCAAACTCGACGTTTCTCAGCAACGTTGCGCACAGCGCCCGACAGTTTCAGCTGGATGTTGAAGAGATGGATGCCCCAGCTATCATGGCCCGCTGGCCTGAGATTCGCGTACCGGAAGATTATCGTGGCCTATTCGAACCGGCATCAGGGGTTTTACGCAGCGAGCTGGCCATCGAAACCTGGATACGTCTCGCGCGCGAGGCGGGCTGCGCTCAGCTGTTTAATTGCCCGGTTACCGCCATACACCATCACCCGGATGGCGTGACAATCGACACCGCCGATGGCAGCTACAGCGGCAAGAAACTGCTGGTCAGCGCCGGTACGTGGGTAACGCGTCTGCTGCCCGACCTGCCAGTCCAGCCGGTGCGCAAAATCTTCGCCTGGTTCCAGGCTGATGGACGTTACAGCACTAAAAACCACTTCCCGGCATTTACCGGTGAGCTGCCGAACGGCGATCAGTTCTATGGTTTCCCGGCGGAAGACAATGAACTGAAGATCGGTAAGCACAACGGCGGGCAGCTGATCTCCGCGCCGGAAGAACGCACGCCGTTTGGCGCGGTGGCCACCGACGGCTCCGAGTCGTTCAGCTTCCTGCGTAACGTTCTGCCCGGTATCGGCGGCTGCCTGCATGGCGCCTCCTGTACCTACGATAATACGGCGGATGAAGACTTTATTATCGACACCCTTCCCGGGCATCCTGATACGTTGCTGATTAGCGGATTAAGCGGCCATGGTTTCAAATTCGCCCCGGTGCTGGGAGAAATTGCCACGCAGTTTGCCCTGGGGGAGACGCCAGCCTTCGACCTGACCCCGTTCTCGCTGGCACGCTTTCAGCGATAGTTGGCCGCTGCGCGCGGTCCTGATTTGCGCAATAAAAAACGGCCTCAGAGGAGGCCGTTCATCACAGAGAGAGTTTATGCGTCGCCTGTACGATTTACTGGTCAACAACGTCCGCGAGCACTTTATGATTTATCTCGCACTGTGGCTGCTGCTGGCGATCGTTGATCTTATCTGGTTATGGTTTTTCTGAGGTCTCAGGGTCCGGGATCCCCAGCTTCGTGTTCAGGCGGCCGCGAGATTTGTTGAAGATCTTATTGCCGTTTTCTCGTCCGGCGCGCAGCTGACGCTGCTCCTCTTCCGGCAGCTTATGCTCTTCCATGCACGCCTCGCTACAGCAGCCGGCAAACTTCTCGGCGCAGCTCGGGCACTGGATAAACAGCAGATGGCAGCCGTCATTCAGGCAGTTAGTATGGCTATCACACGGGGTGCCGCACTGATGGCAGTGGGCAATCACGTCGTCGGAAATCCGCTCCCCCATCCGCTCGTCAAAGACAAAGTTCTTACCGATAAAGCGTACCGGCAGCCCCTGTTCGCGCGCACGACGGGCATATTCAATAATCCCGCCCTCAATGTGCCAGACCTTACTAAAGCCGTTGTGCTTCATCCAGGCGCTGGCTTTTTCACAACGAATACCGCCGGTGCAGTACATAACGATTTTTTTATCTTTATGTTCCTGCATCATCTCGACCGCTTTCGGCAGCTGATCGCGGAACGTGTCCGCCGGGATTTCCAGCGCCTGCTCAAAATGACCCACTTCATATTCGTAGTGGTTACGCATATCGATAAACACCGCATCGGGATCGTCCAGCATCGCATTCACTTCAGCCGCCTTCAGATAATCACCAACGTCTGAGGCATCAAACGTCGGATCATCGATCCCATCCGCTACGATACGATCGCGGACTTTCAGGCGTAGCACCCAGAAGGATTTTCCGTCGTCGTCCAGCGCAATGTTCATCCGCAGGCCATCCAGCGCCGGGTCGAAGGCGTAGAGAAACTCGCGTAGCGCGTCGACCTGACTTTCTGGCACGCTGATTTGTGCATTGATCCCTTCGTGGGCCAGATAGATACGACCAAACACGTTTAATTTGGTCAGGGCAATCCACAATGCATCGCGCGTGGCTTTTGGATCCACGATGGTGAAATATTTATAAAACGAGATCGTTGTACGCGGTTCGCTCTCAGCTAACATCTGCGCTTTTAACGTCTCATTTGAAATGCGGTTATGTAACACTGGCATGGTGTACCTGCTCGACATAGGAAATGAGGTAAATAAACGGCCGGCATCATATAGCAAACGACGTTAATTTACATCCCCACATTTTGCGCTACATTCATTTCACTCCCGTTGGTTCACGTTTAACAATAAATGCCACCTGGGACCGCCGTTTTGGCTGAAGCATGAAAAAATGCGATAATAGAATGAGTTGCTTATTTAAACAGGTATGAGATGACCCATTTACCTAAATTTTCCGCGGCGCTGCTGCATCCGCGTTACTGGCTGCTTTGGCTAGGTATTGGCCTGCTGTGGCTGGTTGTTCAGCTTCCCTATCCGCTGATTTACCGCCTTGGCAATGCGATTGGCCGCCTGGCAATGCGCTTTATGAAACGCCGCGCCAAAATCGCTTACCGTAACCTGGAACTTTGCTTCCCGGACAAAAGCGAAGATGAGCGCCATCAGATGGTGGTGCAAAACTTCGAATCGGTGGGAATGGGTTTAATGGAGACCGGGATGGCCTGGTTCTGGCCGACCCGGCGTATTGCGCGCTGGACCGACTCCATCGGCGTCGAGCATATCCGGGAAGTTCAGGCGCAACAGCGCGGCATTCTGCTGATCGGCATCCACTTCCTGACGCTGGAAATGGGGGCGCGGATGTTTGGCATCAACGAACCCGGCATCGGCGTCTACCGTCCGAATGACAACCCGGTCATTGACTGGCTGCAAACCTGGGGTCGGCTGCGTTCGAATAAAGATATGATCGACCGTAAAGATCTGAAAGGGATGATTCGCGCGCTGAAAAAAGGCGAAGTGATCTGGTATGCGCCGGACCACGACTACGGCCCGGCCGCCAGCGTATTCGTGCCGCTCTTTGCCGTCGACCAGGCGGCAACGACGTCGGGGACCTGGATGCTGGCAAAGATGTCGAAAGCCTGCATTGTTCCGTTCGTTCCGCGACGTAAACCCGACGGTAAAGGTTATGAGCTGATTATTCTGCCGCCGGAGTGCAATCCGCCGCTTGATGATGCGGAAACGACCGCTGCCTGGATGAACCGCATCGTCGAGAAATGCATCCTGATGGCGCCGGAGCAATATATGTGGCTGCACCGCCGCTTTAAGACCCGCCCGCCCGGCGTACCTTCGCGCTATTAAGTGTGCTTCCTCCGGCAGCCCGATGCTGGCCGGAGGCACCTTTCCGCTTTAGCTTTAAGCGCTCTCCACCATTGCGATGATCGTTACTCAGGCGCATAATTAGCAGGCTCACCTTTTCTTTTTTTGTCCTGCATCGCAGGCCCATGGAAGCCTATGTCGTCTGCAGATAGTCCGATTAACTGGAAACGAAATCTCACCGTCACCTGGCTCGGCTGTTTTTTGACCGGCGCCGCCTTTAGCCTGGTCATGCCCTTTCTCCCGCTTTACGTCGAGCAGCTTGGCGTGACGGGCCACAGCGCCCTGAATATGTGGTCAGGACTGGTATTCAGCATTACCTTCTTGTTCTCCGCCGTTGCCTCTCCTTTCTGGGGCAGTCTGGCCGATCGCAAAGGGCGCAAAATTATGCTGCTGCGCTCCGCGCTGGGGATGGCTATCGTCATGATGTTGATGGGGCTGGCGCAAAACATCTGGCAGTTTCTGATACTACGGGCCTTGCTGGGGCTGTTGGGGGGGTTTATTCCCAATGCGAATGCCCTGATCGCCACCCAGATTCCTCGCCAGAAGAGCGGCTGGGCGCTGGGCACGCTCTCCACCGGAGCCGTGAGCGGCGCGCTCCTTGGCCCGCTGGCGGGCGGCTTTCTTGCCGACCACTGGGGACTGCGCACCGTCTTCTTTCTCACCGCCAGCGTCCTGCTCGTCTGTTTTATTCTGACGCTGTTTTTCATCCGCGAGCAGTTCGTCCCGGTCGCGAAGAAAGAGATGCTTAATGCCCGGGATGTCTTTTCGTCCCTGAAAAGCCCAAAGCTGGTCTTGAGTCTGTTTGTCACCACGATGATTATTCAGGTCGCCACCGGCTCAATCGCCCCGATTCTGACCCTCTACGTACGAGACCTGGCCGGAGACGTCGGGAATATCGCCTTTATCAGCGGAATGATTGCTTCAGTCCCGGGCGTGGCGGCGCTGATCAGCGCCCCGCGCCTCGGTAAGCTCGGGGATCGTATCGGGCCGGAAAAAATCCTTATCGTCGCGCTGATGGTCTCCGTTCTGCTGCTGATTCCGATGTCGTTCGTCCAGACCCCGCTGCAGCTGGCTATTTTACGTTTTCTGCTGGGTGCCGCCGACGGCGCGCTGCTGCCGGCCGTCCAGACGCTGCTGGTGTACAACTCAACCAGCCAGGTGGCCGGGCGCATTTTTAGCTATAACCAGTCATTTCGCGATATCGGCAACGTCACCGGCCCATTGATCGGCGCATCGGTGTCTGCCAGCTATGGTTTCCGGGCGGTCTTTTTTGTCACCGCGGCGGTCGTTCTGTTCAACGTTATCTATTCCACCCTTAGCTTGCGACGCCCTTCCGCTGATGAACGCGCGCAGAACGCGGACTCGGGCGGCCGTTCGGTAAATTAAGTTCAACAGCGGCGCCTTCTCCTTGACGCAACGCTCACCGCCTTCTATAGATTGAATCGTGTCCATTTTTCATTCTTCTTAGGGGGTTATCTATGCCAAAGGATTCGATTTTCTATGCCACGCTCGAAGAAGCTATCGATGCGGCCCGCGAAGAGTTCCTGGTCAATAATCCGGATAGCGACGAGGAGAGTGCCAACGTTGAGCAGTTGAATATCCAAAAGTACGTTCTGCAGGATGGCGATATCGCCTGGCAGGCCGAATTTTTTGCCGACGAAGATGAAGAAGGCGAATGCCTGCCGATGTTAAGCGGCGAAGCGGCACAAAGCGTTTTTGACGGTGATTATGACGAGATAGAGCTGCGTCAGGAGTGGCTGGAAGAGAATACGCTGCATGAGTGGGACGAAGGAGAATTTCAGCTGGAACCCTCTCTGGATACCGAAGAGGGTCAGACTGCCGCCGATGAGTGGGATGAACGCTGATTAGTTATACGGACCGTGGCTGGCATCAAGCGGCAACAGCAACGTATCGAACACCAGCGAAAAAGGCAGATCGAGAATGGTGATGTATCGCCATGACGAATCGCGCACATCCCACTGCACGCCGGGGTAATACTGATTCCCATGCCCCTGCCCCGGCACCGTGCGGCTAATAATACTGCCGCAGCCGCTGAGCAGCAGCGCCATGGCGATAACCAGTAAAATTCTCATCTGCTACCTCAATTCTCAGATAAAAAAATACCGGCAATATTGCCGGTATTTTCCTTCACATACCGCTTATTTCGTTTTCAACGCCAGCGGGTTGAGCGTCACCTGCTGATAGGCGCTCACCCACGAAGAGTATTTCTCCGGCGCGGCCCACACTCGATAGTGCAAACGTGACAGGGTGACCGGGTCGCTCAACAGCACCAGACGACGGTCGCGATTGAGTTTGTCGGGCGTTTCGTTCAGCGCCTGTTCAACGTGACGTTCGCGGGCGATATCCAGAATTTGACCGTGGCGGTGACGTGCCGTCGCCATTGCCGTCGCCAGCGCGTTGAAGGACGGGTTAAACACGGCGTGCATAAACCCATCGTCAAGGGAACGCTGACGGTTCAGGGTCAGATACGCATCGGTATCCTTCAACACCTGCGGCGGGGAATACTCTTCCGGGATCAGGAACAGCTTCCAGCGTTTGGTGCGCAGACCCACGGTAGCCCGACTGGAAATCACCGACACGAACGGCGACAGGATCAGCGAGAAGACAATCGGCGCCAGCCAGAACAGGAAACGCAGATCCAGCCACGCCATACCGACCGCCCACACCAGCCCCAGCAGCAGCTGCGAACCATGGCGCATAAAGGCTTCACCCCATGGAGTGGAGTCATCATCACGCTGCGGAGAGTTCCACACCACTTCCCAACCGAGGAACGCGCTGACCACAAACACGGTGTGGAACAGCATGCGCACCGGCGCCAGCAGTACCGAGAAGAGGACTTCCAGCAGCAAAGAGAGCGTGACGCGAATAAAGCCGCCGTACTCTTTTGAACCTTTGCACCACACCAGAATAATACTCAGCAATTTCGGCAGGAACAGCAGCACCATTGTCGAGGCGAACAGCGCAATCGCCAGCTCCGGACGCCACTGCGGCCATACCGGGAACAGCTGCCGCGGCTGCAGGAAATACTGTGGCTCAGTCAGCGCATGTACAACCTGTAGCGCGGTCGACAGGGCGAGGAACATGAACCACAGCGGCGCCGACAGGTAGGACATGACGCCGGTCAGGAACACCGCACGGTGCACCGGGTGCATGCCTTTGACCAGGAACAGACGGAAGTTCATCAGGTTACCGTGGCACCAGCGGCGGTCACGCTTCAGTTCGTCCAGCAGGTTCGGCGGCAGTTCTTCATAAGAGCCCGGCAGATCGTAGGCTATCCACACCCCCCAGCCGGCACGACGCATCAGCGCCGCTTCCACGAAGTCGTGCGACAGAATCGACCCGGCAAATGAACCTTCTCCCGGCAGCGGCGCCAGCGCGCAGTGCTCGATAAACGGCTTCACGCGAATAATGGCGTTGTGGCCCCAGTAGTGGGATTCGCCAAGCTGCCAGAAGTGCAGGCCGGCGGTGAACAGCGGACCGTAAACGCGGGTCGCAAACTGCTGGCAACGGGCATACAGGGTATCCATACCAGAGGCGCGCGGCGAGGACTGGATGATCCCGGCATTCGGGTTCGCTTCCATCAGACGCACCAGCCCGGTCAGACATTCACCGGTCATCACCGAGTCAGCATCCAGCACCACCATATAGCTATACTGGCTGCCCCAGCGACGGCAGAAGTCATCGATGTTACCACTCTTACGCTTCACGCGACGACGACGACGACGATAGAAAATCTGCCCCTCGCCCTGCACTTCCGCAATCAGCTCCATCCACGCTTTCTGCTCGGCAACGCAGATATCCGGGTTGTAGCTGTCACTCAGGATATACACGTCGAAGTGCTGCTGTTGCCCTGTCGCCTTCACCGACTCCCAGGTGGCACGCAGGCCAGCGAATACGCGATCGACGTCTTCGTTGCAGATCGGCATGATCAGCGCCGTACGGTGTTGCGGGTTAAGCGGTTCATCGCCGACGGTTGAGGCGGAAATACTGTATTTATCGCGCCCCATCAGCAGCTGCAGGAAGCCCATCAGCGCGGTCCAGAAACCGGCCGAAACCCAACAGAAAAGGACCGCGAAAAGGATCAGGATCCCGGTTTGCAGCATATACGGCAGCAGCTGCATGAAGGAAATCCACAGATTCTGCCCGACCATGTCAGCCGGGTTGATGAGCGCCCATCCCTGATACGGCAGGATGGTTTTCATGTACCAGGTTGCGACAACGGTCTGCGCCAGCGTCAGCAGCAGCAGGATGTAGCGACGGATGGTCCCGACGGTACGCCACTTCTGCTCGCTCTCCTGCTCTTCTTTGGTCAGGCGAGAAAGATAGCGCGGGGTGACATCACGTCCGCGTAACCGATCCCAGAAACGCCCAACCGGGTTGGTGCGCCACGGGTCCGGGAACATTGAGGAGCGTTTTGCTTTCGGCATTGCGTTGAGCTGAGTACGCCCTTCATCATCTTTTATCAGCTGGTTACCGGCCAGGGAGTCTGGCCAGCTATGTTCCAGTCGGGATTTCACGGAACCCAGTGGGGAATCGTCTTCACGAACAAAAGCATGATGATCGGCGTCCAGCGCTTCATGTACGGCCTGCAGGCTGGTATCAGGCAGCGCGGCTTTTTCAGCCTCAGACAGCGGCAACGCGTCAATGTACTTGGTTATCTTATTCATTGGCAGGCAGCTGATAGCTCCAGGTTTCACTCAGCGTCTGGTCAGCATTGACCAGCGCAGCGCGCATTTCCGTGGTTTTCTTCGGATCTTTCACCTTCACACGCAGAACCATACGCCAGCCCTTAGTGACCGGGTTATAACGCACGGTATTCTCAACAATTTCTGCGTTATCACCGATGCTCGCCTGCGCCGTTACCGGCGTATCTGACGGCATTTTTTTCATTTCAGCGCCGGTGAAGTCAACGATAAAGGCAATGGTGCCATCCGGCTGACGAATCAGGTTCGACTGCTTCACATCACCGGTAGAACGGCGGGTCTGCATCACATAGGCGTTATCCGGCGCGTGCAGTTTGTCTTCATCGCGGCTGAAGGTAATCGAGTATTTGAAGTTCATCTCCTTACCCGGTTCCGGCAGCTGATCCGGCGTCCAGTAAGTCACGATGTTATCGTTGGTTTCGTCATTGGTCGGGATTTCAACCAGTTCGATTTTCCCTTTACCCCAGTCGCCCTTCGGAGTGATCCAGGCGCTCGGGCGCAGATCGTAACGGTCGTCGAGGTCCTCAAAGCGCGAGAACTGACGGCCGCGCTGCAGCAGGCCAAAGCCCTGCGGATTTTCCATCGCATAGCTGCTGACGGCCAGATGTTTCGGATTGTTCAGCGGACGCCAGATCCACTCGCCGTTACCGGCAAGAATCGACAGGCCGTTAGAATCATGCAGCGCCGGACGATAGTTGGTCGCCGGAGAGGGTTGATTCGGCCCGAACAGGAACATGCTGGTCAGCGGCGCAACGCCTAGCTTGCCGACTTTGTCACGCAGGTACACTTTAGACTGCACATCAACGACGGTATCGCGGCCCGGCATAATCACAAAACGATAGGCGCCGGTCGCACGTGGGGAGTCAAGCAGTGCATAAATAGTCAAACGCTTGTCCGTGGCTTTTGGATGCTCAATCCAGAACTCACGAAAACGAGGGAATTCTTCGCCGGAAGGCAGCGCGGTATCGATAGCCAGGCCGCGCGCGGAAAGCCCGTACACCTGGCCCTGGCCCAGAACACGGAAGTAGCTGGCGCCGAGCATGCTGACGATTTCGTCGTTCTTATCTTTGCTGTTGATCGGGTACAGTACTTTGAAACCGGCGAAGCCCAGGTCTTTCACCGTATCTTTATCATGCTGGACGCTGCCAAAATTAAAGTAATCCGGATTATATTTAATCTTACGCACGCTGCTTGCCGTCACTTCGTTAATGGTGACCGGCGTGTCGAAGTACATGCCCTGATGATAAAACTCTAGTTTGAATGGGGTTTTCTGATTGTTCCAGTAAGCCTTATCGTGATTAAACTGGATTTGCTGGTAGTCCGCGTATTTCATGTCGCGGAAAGCGGAGGGCAGGTTGCTCTTCGGCGCTTCATAGCCTTTCCCGGCTAACGCTTTGGCCTGTTTTGCAACGTCATCAATGCTAAACGCCCATGCAGATGAAGTACACAGGGACAACATTACGGCTGCGCTTAACCAGCGCATTTTCATCATCTGTGGTTTAAGTTTCATATAAGTAAGCACTTCCCCCTTTGTGTGCTTAAATCGATCCGATCTATTTTAATGGTAATTCAGGCAATCCGACAACATAATCCCTGCTTTGTTCACCTTAGCGGCGCAGGTAATAGGCAGTTAACTGTCACATTGGTACTTTACGTACTTATCCTGGAGACAGGTATCCAGAGTTGATGTAGGGTTGTTGAGAATTTAAACGTTATCACGTTGAGTGATAAGACGAATTGTCCGAGAATGTAGTGATATTGTATGAATAATACGCCAGTACAACGTGAATATTTCTTCGATAGCATCCGCGCCTGGCTGATGCTACTGGGGATCCCTTTTCATATATCACTGATCTATTCCAGCCACAGCTGGCATGTGAATAGCCTCGAGCCCTCCTGGTGGCTGACGCTGTTTAACGATTTTATCCATGCTTTTCGCATGCAGGTCTTCTTTGTCATTTCTGGCTACTTTTCCTACATGCTTTTTTTACGTTATCCGCTGAAGAAGTGGTGGAAAGTGCGCGTTGAGCGTGTCGGCATTCCTATGTTGACCGCCATCCCTCTGCTGACGCTGCCGCAGTTCATCATGCTGCAGTACGTTAACGGCAAGGCCGAAAACTGGCACACCCTCTCGGGTTACGACAAATTCAATACTCTGGCGTGGGAACTGGTTTCTCACCTGTGGTTTTTACTGGTGCTGGTGGTGCTGACGTCTCTGGGCGTCGTGCTGTTTCGGTGGCTGACCGGCCGCCGCTCAGGCAAGGCGTCAACCTTTGGTGACACCGTCACATTAGGTCAGCTATCGATGATTTTTCTGGCGCTCGGCGTGCTTTACGCGGTGATCCGCCGCTCGCTGTTTGTCCTTTATGCCCCCTTGCTCAGCAACGGCCTGTTTAATTTCATCGTAATGCAGACTCTGTTTTACCTGCCCTTCTTCATTCTTGGCGCCCAGGTATTTATCAATCCGCGCTTAAAAACGATGTTTACCACCCCGTCGCCATGGTGCTTCGTCGGCGCGCTGCTAGGCTTTATCGCCTATCGCCTGAATCAGCAATATGGTTCCGGTGATGGCTGGATGTATGAAACCGAGTCGGTCATTACCATGGTACTGGGTCTGTGGATGGTGAACGTGGTCTTTTCTCTCGGCCACCGTCTGCTGAACTTTCAGTCGGCGCGGGTGACCTATTTTGTTAATGCTTCACTGTTCATTTATCTGGTGCACCACCCGCTTACCCTGCTTTATGGCGCATGGCTGGCGCCAGCGATCAAATCCAATGCGCTGGGGTTTATTGCTGGCTTAGTCTTCGTGGTCGGTATTGCGCTGGTGCTGTATGAAATCCATCTGCGCATCCCCCTGTTACGCTTTCTCTTTTCGGGGAAATTCCAGCCGAAAGCGGCTAAGACTCAAGTGTCCGCAGGCTGATCGCCCGCCCGCTCGCCTGCTGATGTCAGGCGGCGGGTGGTCGGGGTACGCCCATTTTCACGCACCGCGGCGGGGCTCAAGCAAGCGCCGATAAATATCCGCGGTCTCCTCATCGAAACAGACAAAGCAGACGCGCTCCAGAGGGTTGTAACGCGTCAGAATGGCGCTGACCGTCTGCACGGCGATTTCCGCCGCCGCCTGCTTAGGATATCCATATACCCCGGTACTGATGGCCGGGAAGGCAATCGAGCGGTAGCTGTTCGCCGACGCCAGCTGCAGGCTGTTTCGATACGCATCAGCAAGCAGTTCAGCCTCCTGATGACCGCCGCCCTGCCAGACGGGCCCGACGGCATGGATCACCGCGCTAGCCGGCAGCTGACCCGCGGTAGTAATCACCGCATGACCAGGAGGGCACTCGCCTTGTTGTTGCCGGACGACCTGACAAGCGGCAAGGAGCTCCGGCCCGGCTGCACGATGGATTGCGCCGTCCACGCCCCCGCCGCCAAGCAGCGAGGGATTGGCGGCATTGACGATAACATCGACGTCAAGCGTAGTGATGTCGCCGAGAATAACCTCAGGTT
Source organism: Klebsiella sp. CSG-1 (assembly GCF_056521145.1). Lineage (NCBI taxonomy): Bacteria > Pseudomonadati > Pseudomonadota > Gammaproteobacteria > Enterobacterales > Enterobacteriaceae > Klebsiella > Klebsiella sp. CSG-1. The sequence continues at coordinate 85,281 of NZ_JBWNLD010000010.1, forward strand.
TAACAGTCATTTCGCCTCCTGTCGGCAAACGTCTTTACATAAAGCATAGTGGGTAATATGGCACGATAGCCCGCCCGACGAAAGTCCGGGAAGCTGCGGCTGGTTATAACCTGTCCGGAGGATAGCAAGGCTATGTTGCGGGTTAATATCTCTTGACGTTGCGGTTTCGTCGCGGGGCTCCCCCATGAGTCGGGCCGACGGGCCACCGGTCTGAACAGCCAGAACAGTACAGGCAGAAAGAAAAACAGGACCTGAGGTCCTGTTTATTATGCGGGCGAAATCAGCTTATGCCTGGTCGGGCGTTTCGTTCACTAATGGGGATTTGTTTTTCCGCGCACGCGCGGCCAGCCATAGCCCGCAATTTTTCATCGCGTAACCAAACACCAGCCCTAGTGCCAGCGAAGGTACGACCAGCCGCCAGTTACCGTCGCCGGCAAACGTGGCGCAGGCGCCAATAAAAGTGCCTGGGACAAAGGAGAGCAGCAGCTGGCGAGCCTGAATACACATCAGGAACGCCACGCCCCCGGTCATCATATAGCCGAGGATTTCAAGATGCGGCGCCAGCGCGCTGCCGTAAATAATAACCAGCGCCCACACCACACCGCTCATTACCGTACAAGTTGAGATCAGCAACCCTTTTAGCCCGCCCTGCGGGCAAGCGAAATAGGCCGTGCAGCCCAGAAAGCCTGCCCAGCTCAACAGGCCAAGCGCGACCGCCACCCATCCCCAGATTCCGGAGAGAATGCCTGTCGTTATTGCGATTGCGAGGAGTATGTTCATGGCGCGTATCATAGCAGATACGCGCCCGCCAAATGAGATCTGAAGCACGTTATATGCAAGATCATACTTTTCATTGCAACAAAAACGTGACCAAAATCACGTTTATTCTTCCGCTTCTTCCTGCAGTTCATCCCACATGGCGGAGAGCGCTTCCCGCGTCAGAGGTGCCATCGTCCGCCAGAAAGGGGTACCGGCATGCGCCTCGACTTTGCCGAGGAAAACCCCGCACCACGGCAGAATGTAGTCAGCAAACAGCGTTTCCAGCGTTTCGCTTTCCTCTTCCGTAGGATGATCTTCAAGCCAGGAGGCGGCCAGCAGCAGTGACCCAATGTGGTCGGCCGGACCTTCTCCGGTCGGGATCCCGTGCTCGCTGAAGAAACCGCGAACTTCAGCTTCGCTTGCCCCTTCAACCCACGAGCTACGATAAGGAGGAACGCTGCACTCTTCACCGACAAACAGCGCATTGTAATCGGCGGCCAGCGGTTGCACGTCGCAGCTTTTTTGCAGACGTTCCAGCAGCTCATCCTGCTCCAGCGGCCAGCTCGCCGCCAACTTCCCTTCACGGATCAGGGTAAACAGCGGGACCAGCAGCGGATCCTGCGGCTGACGGTAGTACAAAGAGCCCAGCACGCGGCAGAGGATTGAAAACTCGTTCATTCAATTTTTCCAGTTATTCATATTAAAGATCGGCAAATTCAGGGATCGCCGGCATCCCGCGAGACTCAAGGAAATTCAACAGCCGACGCGGGGACACGTTAAGGATCCGCTCTTCGGGGAAGTGCACATCATCGAGGATCTTACGACACTCTTTGAACTCGCCGAGCGTAAATGCGGTATGCGAATCCGATCCCAGCGCGACCCAACCTCCGGCATCGCGCACGGCGGCGGCAATCGCCCGGCAGTTATCTTCGCTGCCCACACGTGACGAGACGAAGGATGAGTTGTTGATTTCCAGCGCCACCTGGTATTTTGCCGCTGCGGCGGCTATCGCCGGAATATCGACGGGGTATTTCGGATTACCCGGATGGCTAATAATATGTACCGCGCCGCTCGCCATCGTGGCGATCATCGCTTCAGTATGGGTGGCTTTATCCTGCGGCGGGAAAACCGGCTCATGGAAGCCCGCAATAAACAGGTCCAGTGAGGTCAGCATCGGCCCGGTGCAGTCAATTTCGCCCTGGGTATTTTTTATGTTGGCTTCAATACCGCGTAAAATACCAACGCCGTCGACCATCCGCGGCCAAATGCGCATATTGACGAAATGCCAGTAGTGCGGAGCATCGGCCATATCCGGACCATGGTCGGTAATGGCGAAAAGTTTGATCCCCTTACGCTTTGCTTCAGCAATATAATCGTGCAGGGTACTGTAGGCGTGGGTACTGGCGACGGTATGCATATGCAGGTCAACAGGATACATCACAATCTCCTTCTCTGTTTGTGGCAAGAATAGCAGGAATCAGGACGCATGATTAGCAAAACCCCGCCACAGCGGGGTTTTCTCTTAGTAGCCGCGCTGACGGTCGACCTGCCCGTTCACCGCTTCCCCGCGCTCCAGCCGACCAATGGTGCCGGCAATATAGGCGATCGCTTCCTGCGGACGCGTGACTGCAGCGACATGTGGCGTCATCGCCACCCGAGGATGCGCCCACAGCGGGCTTTCCGCCGGTAATGGCTCGCGGCTGAAGACATCCAGCATCGCGCCTTTAAGCTTACCGCTATTCAGTGCCGCCAGCAGATCCGCTTCGACCACGTGAACGCCGCGTGCCAGATTGAGAACATAGCTGTTATCCGGAAGCTGCGCCAACAGTCTCTGGTTAATAATGCCGACGGTTTCCGCCGTGTTCGGCAGCAGGTTGATCAGCACCCGCGTAGCGCCAAGGAAGTCGCCCAGCTCCTCCTGACCGGCAAAGCTTTGTACCTGAGGCCAGGATTTACGACTACGGCTCCAGCTCCGCAGTGGAAACCCCCATACCTGCAGCGCTTCCGCCACTTTCGAACCGAGCACGCCCGCGCCCATTATCCCGATGGTAAACTCTTCGCGACGATAGTCCTCCAGCGGCTGCCAGCGGGCCTGCTGTTTTAATGCCTGGTAATCGTCGAAGCGACGGAACCAGTGCAGCACCTGACTCACCGCATACTCTTGCATCTGCTGACCCATTCCGGTGTCTTCGAGGCGAAAGAGTGGAATCGACATCGGCAGCATTTCCGGGTGTTCACGGAGTTTACTCAGAATAGAATCGACGCCAGCGCCGAGAGCAAAAACGGCTTTTAAGTCCCGCCCCTGCAGCATTTCCACCGGCGGATGCCAGACCAGCGCATAGTCCGCATGCTGAGTATCGCCGGACTTCCATTCACGTACGCACGCCCCCGGCAGCTGCTTTTCCAGCTCGGCAATCCAGTAAGCGGTATCAAATGTCGGGTGATAAAAGATTATGTCCATCATGGCTCCTGATCGCGGGCGCGGGTTGCAGGTTGACCCTGGCGCCGTATTTTACTTATTGTTTTCTATTGGATTGCCAGCATAGCAAATTTCATTTTTCTATCGAATAAAAAGCGGGTGGCGACAAAAAAAACGATTGTCGCGCATTAAAAAAGCAAGTTGCGCGAAGTTTGTCTAAATACGCTGTTTTTTGAAAAAGTTGATTGACGAGAGATACGTATTTCCCTAAATTAGCGCCCGTTCCCGGCAACAACGGGGGCGACAATATGGTGAGGTGTCCGAGTGGCTGAAGGAGCACGCCTGGAAAGTGTGTATACGGCAACGTATCGGGGGTTCGAATCCCCCCCTCACCGCCATATTTAAAGAAGAGCTCGCATGAAAATGCGGGCTTTTTTTTTGCATGTTGCACCACCAGGTGGGATGAGAATCCCCGACCGGGGGTCGACAGCTGGCGCAGCCAGCTGGACAGACTGAGAGCGTAGCGAACAGGCTGCCCGCAGGGCGAGCAAAGCGAGTCAATCCCCCCCTCACCGCCATATTTAAAGAAGAGCTCGCATGAAAATGCGGGCTTTTTTTTTGCATGTTGCACCACCAGGGGGGATGAGAATCCCCGACCGGGGTTCGACAGCTGGCGCAGCCAGCTGGACAGACTGAGAGCGTAGCGAACAGGCTGCCCGCAGGGCGAGCAAAGCGAGTCAATCCCCCCCTCACCGCCATATTTTAAGAACAGCTCGTACTTTTCATTTACCCGCCGGTAAATCACTCCTCGCGGCCAGGGCGGTGACGCATGGCTAAGTCGCTGCCACCCAACGAGCCCTGTCTGGGCGGTTCACCTTCTAACGCTCATACGTGTCATTTTCTGTCTGAGTGAGGGTCGGCGCATTCACCGTGACCTGATCAAACCGCAGCCTCTTCACCCCGGCTATTTTGCCAAATTCTGTCGCGTCGATATCAATGGCGCTTAAGGTCAGGCCGTCAATCGCCTGCTCCGGATAACCTTCAATAAAGAACGCACGGGAAAAGCCCTCCTGCTGCCCGCGGCGGGCTGAAATATCGCTAATCTCAATGGCGGAGACCCGCGTTAAACCGGCCTCGCCATCGACGCCTTCAGCCAGATCGCGCCAGTGGGCCGGGGCATCGGTAAGATCGTCCCGCGCACCGTAGCTATAAAGTGGGAACCAGTTCAGTTGGATCATCAGCGGAAAGGCGACATCCAACAGGTCGAGATGGCGGACCGTAATGTCACGAATAAACCCACCGCGATTGCGCGCCGATTTAATGCGAAACCCGACGCCGGTACCGCGAAAGCGGTTCTGTTCGATGGTAATGCGTTCAATGCCGCCGGAGGTTTCGCTGCCGAGGGTAATTCCGGAACCGCGTAGCAGCGTGCAATGGCGAATCACCACATCCCGCGACGCTCGTCCCTTCAGCGCGGCCGCTTTTCCCCGCCCTGCCTTCACGCAGATATTGTCATCATTGCAGGAGACGGTACATCCTTCAATAAGGACCTGTTCGCATGAGTCCACGTCAATTCCGTCGGTGCTGGGGCCCGCGGAATTAGCAATCGTCAGGTTCTGGACGCGCAGACGACGTGAATAGCACAAGTGCAGATTCCAGAAACCTGACTCGCGACTGGTGAAATCCTGTAACAGGATAGTATCGCTCTCGTAGACCACAAGATTGCGCGGGCGCTGACAATCATAATCGACCACCCAACGTAGCCCCTGCGCCGCGTATGTTTGCAGCATGCCGCCGCGGCCGTCGCGCCCCCAGAAAGCCTCCCACCAGATGGCCCCCTGACCATCAATAGTCCCCGTCCCGCTGATCTGGACATTCTGGCAGCGATGAATATTGATGATACCTGCCGGCCAGGGCATATCGATACCGGCCACCCGCGTAGTCACCAGAGGGTAATCGGCAAGATTCTGACTGCCGAGTAATAGCGCATCTTTGGCTAAATGGAACGTCACATCGCTTTTCAGAAACAGCGCTCCGCTGAGAAAGCGTCCGGCAGGGATCAGGATCGTGTCGCCGGTTCCGGCGCTATCAATAGTTTGCTGGATAGCGGATGTTGCCAGCTGCCGGGCCTGCGGATCTGCACCAAAGTCGAGAATATTAAGGATTGCCATCGTTATCTCCTGTTCCAAAAGCCCCCCGATCATAATTGTTTATCACCGGGGCGACCTTTACATAGATGCCAGGCGTCGTACGTCGATGGCAATATCTGCATAAAAAGCGCTGCGCCGATCGCATTTCATTAATGGCTAAAAATTAAGGCATCGAATAAAAACCGCATCGGCGTGCATGCTGAGATGCCTGACGCAAACAGCGGCCAGCGAGAACATATCCGCAGAGAAACGGAACCGACAATAACGCCTTATTCTTCCTGACAATGCTTTGCTTCAATGTTCATTTCAAAAGATGAAGCGCATCACTTCAAACAGGAGCAGGTAGATAGCATTTCTGTGGGCGCATCCGGAGGTGAAAGATCATCCCGCCATGATTGCTGTATAACAAATATCAAAATATATATGATAAATTATTGAAGGCTGTCATACCTTATCAGGCCGCAGAACCTTAGAATCAGTCAGACATACCGGGAGCACCATGCGCCGGGTACCGTATTATCACCCTGATTTTATAAGGATAATCTGATGTCTGATATCGTCACCTGGGGCGTACTGGGCTATGCCCGAATAGCCCGACAATCCGTTATTCCTGCCATCGAACGAGCGGAAAACGCCCGGCTACTCGGAGTTGCCTCGCGCAATTCTGACGGATTACCCACGGATCAGTGGGAGAGAACCTATGCCAGTTATGCCGACCTGCTGGCAGATAGCGATATTCAGGCGGTTTATATCCCCTTACCTAATTCGTTACATAAAGAGTGGGTTATTCGGGCGCTGGAGGCGGGTAAACACGTGTTATGTGAGAAACCGCTGGGCTTAGATGCCGCTGAAGTGGCCGCCATGCAGCAGGTCGCAAGCCAGCATAACCGTATTCTGATGGAAGCCTTTATGTACTGCTACACTGACCGGATGCGGGTGGTAAAAGAGGTGCTGGACGGCGGGGAATTAGGTGAATTGCGGCATATTAATGCCTCCTTCCGCTTCCTGCTGGATCGTCCCAATACCATCAAGATGCAAGCCGAACTCGGCGGTGGCGCCCTGTATGATGTGGGATGCTATCCGGTCAACTTTCTCGGGATGGTCACCGGGCGTCTCCCGCAACGTTGCCAGGTGCTGAGTGAGATACAGCAGGGCGTGGATACCAATTTATCGGCGCTGTTGCAGTATGACGATGGACTGATTGCCAATATTCACTGCGGTTTCAACGCATTCGGGCGAAACTATGCGGAAATCATCGGCGACAAAGGCCTGCTCTGTGTCGACACGCCTTTTCTGGATGATGCGGGAGAAATATATCTGCATTCCGCTCAGGGAGTACGCGCGCTTTCCGTCGCGCAATCGGATCGCTATCAGGCGGAAATCCATCACTTTTCCGCCGCCGTGCTAAACCAGCCCGCACGGCTGATATCGCCCGAGGAAAGCCTACGGAATATGCAGGTGCTGGATATGATTCGTCACGCCCAATTCCCCGGCTGATCCGCAACCATCACCGTTGACGCCGTGAGTACGCCTCATCAATGCTTCATATCAAGCCACACGGCGTGTGGCTTGAGTGATTATTTTCCGCATGTTTTATCCCCCCCGCCCCTTTGCAGCGAATAGATTCACCTCCTGCAACATTGTCGCTGACCCTGACCAATTCCGGGGAAATCTATTATGAACACGCGAGGCGGATCCTGGCCGATCTGGAGAGAGGATGGCGCAATCTCAGCGCGATTTCTCCCTGGTCGTCGGACATCAAAAAAAGTCCGCGCCTTCATGGATTTTCTTACGGAACGGTTTGGTTCTCCTCCCTACCGGGAGCGTACCGGGGACCGGTCATGCCATCCTTTCACTGGAAACAATAATCAATATCCGGGGTTTCATGTTGTTATTGCTTCTCTTCGGGGAAATGTTCTTTGTAGAGAGAACGCAGCCAGTCGATGAATACCCGCACTCGGGGCGACAGCTGCCTGTGCTGTGGATAGAGTGCCGAAAGTGACATTCCCGGACTTTGCCATTCACTCAGCACCTCGACAAGACGCCCTTCTTCCAGCGCATCCGCAACATGGTAGCGAGGTAACTGTACCAACCCACCGCCACGAAGTGCGCAAATAACATAGTTTTCCGCATCATTAACCGTCAACCATCCCTTTGGTTGATAAGCCTGCTTTTTACCATTAACAAGAAGTTCAATTGGATAGTTAGTCCCCCTGCTGGTAGAGAAAAAATTCACACACTGGTGCGACATGAGATCGTCTGGTGAAAGAGGTCTGCCATGCTGCTGCAAATACGTCGGACTGGCACATATGACTTGCGGCATGGTGGCTAAATGGCGTGCGACCAGTGACGAGTCGTGCAATTTACCCGCACGGACAGCACAATCGACGCCTTCACGAACCAGGTCAACCAGCCGGTCACCGCTACTGATAACCAGTTGTATATCCGGGTATTCAATATGAAACTCGTCAATTCTCGGCAAAACAATCCGCGTTGCGTGAGCGCCATGCAGATCAACGCGCAAAATACCGCGTGGCCGCACGATGGTATGACGCAGAGAAGATTCGGCATCATCCAGTTCTGAGAGGATATGCACGCAGCGTTCATAAAAAGCCCTGCCGTCCAGAGACGTTCGTACATGTCGGGTCGTGCGTTCCAGCAATCGACACTCCAGATTATTTTCCAGCGCTTTTATCGCGTTGCTTGCAGTGGCTCTGGGGATCCCCAGCTGGTCAGCGGCCTGACTGAAACTCTCCAGTTCCACAATCCGGGTAAAGAGCAACAGGGTGTCAAATTTATCCATCGGAGCGGCCCTTCCCTCAACCTATTATTAATTTAAATGGAATTATAATATCAATTTACCCCACTTTATACTTCCAGATAAAACACTAATACTTGCATCACACCGTGGTTACACGGGTGACTCATCAAACAACATCTGGAGAAGACAATGAGCGTAACGAATAAAACAGCCCTGGTGACCGGCGCATCACGCGGTATAGGTCGTGCAATTGCTGAACGCCTGGCACAGGATGGATTTTCGGTGGTCGTTAACTACGCCGGCAATGCTAATGCAGCTCAAGAAACGGTTAAGGACATTATCACTAAGGGTGGTAAAGCGGTCGCCATTCAGGCTGACGTCTCCAGTGAAGCGGATGTCGGCCGCCTTTTCAGTGAGGCCAAAGCCGTAACCGGTCATCTGGATGTGGTGGTACATAGCGCCGGTGTTATGCCGATGGCGAAAATCACGCCAGCTGGCCTCGCTGACTTTGACAAAGTGATTCACACAAATCTACGCGGCGCGTTCCTGGTGCTGGCTAACGCAGCGGAGTCCGTTAGCGAAGGCGGGCGCATTATCGCACTGTCCACCAGCGTTATTGCAAAATCTTTCCCGGCATATGGCCCGTATATCGCATCCAAAGCAGGCGTTGAAGGTCTGGTACATGTCCTGGCGAACGAACTCCGTGGCCGCGATATTACCGTAAACGCCGTCGCGCCAGGCCCCACCGGGACCGATCTGTTCTTTAACGGTAAAAGCGAAGAGCAGATCAGCGCCATTGCTAAACTGGCGCCGCTGGAACGTATTGGCACGCCGGAAGAGATTGCCAGTGTAGTGGCCACGCTGGCTGGACCGGATGGCAGCTGGATCAACTCCCAGGTCATTCGTGTCAACGGCGGTTTCGCTTAAATTCCACCGTGATGCGGATAACATCCTATCCGCTATCAGGAGATCATCATGCAACAAGTCATTCTGATTACCGGTGCTTCCAGCGGCTTTGGCGCGCTGGCCGCCCGTGCATTCGCCCATGCGGGTCATATTGTCTACGCCAGTATGCGGGATACCGCAGGCCGTAACGCTCCGCAAGTGCAAAGCACGCTTGAATACGCCAGGCAGCATAATGTTGATTTACGTACCGTCGAACTGGATGTTCAATCACAGGATTCCGCAGATGCCGCCATCGCGCAGATTATCGCCCAGGACGGGCGGCTGGATGTGGTGGTACATAACGCGGGACATATGGTCTACGGGCCAACTGAAGCGTTCCTGCCGGAACAATTCTCACAACTCTATGACATCAACGTTCTGGGCACTCAGCGAGTAAACCGCGCAGCCCTGCCGCAGTTGCGTAAACAAGGTCAAGGATTGTTACTGTGGGTCGGTAGCAGCAGTACCCGCGGCGGCACGCCGCCGTACCTGGCACCTTACTTCGCGGCAAAAGCGGCGATGGACGCCGTTGCGGTAAGTTATGCTGCGGAACTGGCACGCTGGGGGATCGAAACCTCCATTATTGTGCCAGGCGCATTTACTAAAGGCACCAACCACTTCCTGCATTCCGGTAAGCCAGCAGATACTGAACGCGAACGCGAATATACCGAAACCGGTCCAACCGCAGGTCTTGGCGAAGAAGCGTTGCGCGGCCTCGCCGCCTGCGAACCAGAAGATGCAGATGTTGCTGAGGTCGCAGCGGCAATGGTCGATATCGTTAATACACCTTATAGAACACGTCCATTCAGGGTACATGTCGATCCATCAGATGATGGCGCCATCGTTGTTAACGCGGTAGCCGATCGTATCCGCAAAGAGTTTTTACAACGCATTGGATTAGGGGATTTATTAACTCCCCATAGCCATGAATGATATCGCCGAGGGCCGGAGAAACTCCGGCCGATTACCCCTCTGCTGAGGAAGTACTGGCTATGCGAACCTTGCTATTTTTGGCTACTGGTTTTCTGTTAGCAGGCTTATGTCGCCTGCTGGTTCGATTATCTCTACCGGTTTACCCACCAGCTCCCGGCATATTTCCCATTCTGTTTTCCGTGCTGTGGTTCGGTCTGGCAGCAGCTAACATGATCCTCGGCGTTACCAGAGCTGGCTATAGCGTCCTGGAAGAGTTGCCGATTTTCCTGTTAATATTTTTTCCGCCGGTTTTAGTCGCGTTGTGGCGCTCGGATAAATAACCCGTTATGAACGCATACCGTAAAATAAATATTCATCATGTCTCAGCCCGGTGTATTTTGCTTCTACTTTTCAGCATATTTCTCAATGCCTGTGGAGCCCCTACAAGGACTCATTTTCCGGATCATAATGCTATGAACCAATCCCTTGCCATACCTGTGAAAAACTTTATCACCGCAACGAATAACCATGATACAAAAGCATATCTTGCTCAATTTACTTCAGATGCAGAGATCACCGACTGGGGCCATCACTACCAGGGAGCAAAGGGTCTGCTTGACTGGAATACCACCGATAACATTGGGGTAAATGCCACAATGAAAGTTATTTCGGTCAATGCAATTGAGCGTGATGGTTTGTCTGGCCAGGCTGTACAGATCAATGTAAAAAGCGATAAGTTTAATGGCTGCGGACTCATGCAGTTCTACCTTGAAGGTAACCTTATTCGTCGAATCGTTATTGAACCCTGACTCAGCAGGATAAATTCGCAGACTGACCCACGGCGAGGATTAATTTTACGGCTATCCCACGAACCATGGCGCTGAAAAGCCTTAATCCGAAAATGAGTCATTCCGCGCATTTTTGCCGAAAATGGCTGCCGAGTAGAGTACACCACGTGAATTGCGCCAGGCAAAACGGGTTCCGGGTCTGATTTAACACTTCCTGTTTCCCACGAGCCTCCCCATCAGAGGTAGGAATCGCGGTAGACATTTCAGGATGACGATCTCTGAAAACTCCCCATTGATCGCGGATCTCGCTGATAGCATCCGGATCGAAAACTATGTCATATATTCCTGGCTTTAACAGGATAACAACTGATTTTGTCAGACCAACCAATCCGTATAAATTTTATATATCATATTGTTAGCATGATAAAGAGGCCATCAAGGCATTCGTACATTGCGGCCCGCTCAGCGCATATTTTAAGAGAGCTCGTACGCGGTCACGGGCTTTTTTCGTATATTGCGCAGGTCGGGGGGATGCGAAGCCCCGACCGGGAGTCGACAGAACTGTCTCGCCTACACCACGCCGGCAAAAGATCAATCTTCTTCCATTCGCTGATATTCTTCACTCAGAAAATCTACCAGTGCCCGCACCGATGGCAGCATACCGCGGCGAGAGGCGAAGACCGCGTGAATCACTTCCCGCTGCGGTTGCCATGCATCGAGTATCACCTCCAGCTCACCGGCAGCCAACTGGTCGCGGACCATTAACAGCGGCAGCTGAACCACTCCGACGCCCGCTATTGCAGCCTCGCGCAGCGCCAGCATATCCGTCGTCACCATACGCGGCGTGAAGTAAATTTCCGCCCGCGCCCCCCCTGGTCCTGTCAGTTGCCACTTATGCTGATGCCTGCCGGCCCCAAGGCTGAGCCCGGGCCACGCGCTCAGTTCTGATGGCACCTGAGGTCGCCCCATGCGTGCAATCAATGACGGGCTGGCCACCAGCCGATGCCCGCGATCGGCCAGCACACGCATCACCAGATCGCTGTCATCAAACGGTCGCGGGCGTACGCGAATCGCGACATCGACCCCTTCTCCAACAACATCAACCCGCCGGTTCGTTGCTTCCAGCAACACATTCACCCCAGGGTAACGCAGCATAAACCGCGCCAGCATTGGTCCGATATGCGCATGTAATAAGGTCACCGGGCAGGTGAGCTTCACGCTACCGCGCGGTTCCGAACGCAGCGTTTCCACTGCCTGTTGCGCCGCTTCAGCCTCTATCAACATCGCCTTGCAGTGCTGGTAGAACGTCTGTCCGACTTCAGTCACCACGAACTGTCGGGTCGTACGATGAATTAAGCGCACGCCAAGCCGTTCTTCCAGCTGCGCTATCCGGCGGCTTAACTTTGATTTGGGCTGATCGAGCGCCCTGCCTGCAGCAGCGAATCCTTCATGATCCACCACCTGCACAAACCAGGCTAAATCGTTGAGATCCTGCATCCTTCCCCCACTGTTCCATTTTTAGAACAGTATAGGTCATTTTTACTATCTACCGGCTTATAGGTCGCACATATAAGCTTATTGACATCAGAAACAGACACACAGGAGAGCACAATGAAACAGATTACAGGTGTCTATACCTCCCCCGCACAGCACTGGGTGGGCGACGGTTTCCCGGTTCGCTCGCTATTTTCTTACCAGACACAGGGCGAACAGCTGAGTCCTTTCCTGCTACTGGACTATGCCGGTCCACACTATTTCCCGGCGGGAAGCGGTAAGCGCGGGGTCGGTGAACATCCGCATCGCGGATTTGAAACCGTGACCCTCGTCTATTCCGGTGAAGTTGAACACCGTGACTCAACGGGCAAAGGCGGCATCATTGGCCCAGGCGATGTGCAGTGGATGACCGCAGGTGCCGGCATTCTGCATGAAGAGTTCCATTCGGCGGAATTTACCCGCACCGGCGGGGAGCTGAAAATGATCCAGCTGTGGGTCAATCTGCCAGCCAAGGACAAGATGACCCATCCTGGCTATCAGAGCATTACGGCGGATGTCATTCCTGATGCCGCCCTACCGGATGGCGCCGGTACTCTGCGGGTGATCGCCGGCAGTTACGGTGATATTGCCGGACCTGCGCATACCTTCTCGCCGTTGAACGTCTGGGATATGCAGTTAAATCAGGGCCACGACGTGACGTTCACGCAACCTGATGGCTGGAGCAGCGCGCTGGTGGTTTTCGAAGGAGAAGTCAACGTCAACGGCAGTGACAATGCCCGTGAAGGCCAGCTGGTGGTGTTAAGTCAGAAAGGAGAAGCGATTCATCTCCACGCTACGGCTAACGCCAGGGTACTGCTGCTGGCTGGTGAGCCGTTACAGGAACCCATCGTAGGCTACGGCCCGTTTGTGATGAACACAAAAGCCCAGATCGCAGAAGCCGTGCGGGATTACAACAGCGGCCGCTTTGGCCAAATCTGAAACTACAGAGGTAAATAAGATGTCTGCTCCAGCAAACTTTAACGACTCTCGTCCAATGATTGATGTGAACGATACTGCCATGTTATTGATTGACCATCAAAGCGGCCTGTTCCAGACCGTGGGCGATATGCCAATGCCTGAACTGCGCGCTCGCGCCGCCGCGTTGGCAAAAATGGCCTCTCTGGCAGGGCTCCCGGTGATCACGACGGCCTCGGTACCGCAGGGGCCGAACGGGCCGCTGATCCCGGAAATCCACGAAAATGCGCCTCACGCGCAATACATTGCGCGTAAAGGCGAAATCAACGCCTGGGATAATCCGGATTTCGTTGCCGTCGTGAAAGCTACCGGACGCAAGACGTTGATTATTGCCGGCACCATTACCAGCGTCTGCATGGCGTTTCCCTCTATCGCCGCAGTTGCCGACGGCTATCGGGTTTTCGCCGTCATAGATGCGTCCGGCACCTACAGCAAGATGGCGCAGGAGATCACTCTGGCACGCGTGGTACAAGCTGGCGTCGTGCCGATGGATACCGCGGCGGTGGCTTCCGAGCTGCAGCGCAGCTGGAACCGTCCGGATGCTGCGGAGTGGGCGGAGGTGTATACCAAAATCTTCCCGGCCTACCAGCTGCTGATCGAAAGCTACAGTAAAGCTCAGGATGTCCTGAAGAATAGCGAACAGCTTGATTCTCAGCGTTAAAACTGCTGCCCTGACGGTTTTCGGCTGGCGTAGTGTTCATTGCTTGACCGAACGGTAAAGAAAGAATAAATACTGCTTGACCGTTTTAGCGCAACTCCCTATAGTAGCGCCCCGTTGCCCACCCAGGGTGAGCAGCAAAACAATATGGTGAGGTGTCCGAGTGGCTGAAGGAGCACGCCTGGAAAGTGTGTATACGGCAACGTATCGGGGGTTCGAATCCCCCCCTCACCGCCATATTTTAAGAAGAGCTCGCATGAAAATGCGGGCTTTTTTTTGCATGTTGCATGCCTGCGGGGGGATGAGAATCCCCGACCGGGGTTCGACAGCTGGCGACAGCCAGCTGGACAGACTGAGAGCGTAGCGAACAGGCTGCCCGCAGGGCGAGCAAAGCGAGTCAATCCCCCCTCACCGCCATATTTAAAGAAGAGCTCGCATGAAAATGCGGGCTTTTTTTTGCATGTTGCACGCCTGCGGGGGGATGAGAATCCCCGACCGGGGGGCGACAGCTGGCGCAGTCCTGCGAGTTTCAGGGATCGCGCTGCGAGCAGGCCTCTCTTCCCCGCAGCAGATCCCCGTTGAAAGCATCATCAGTCATAAACCATAAACAGATTAACGGTGCCGCTGACTGGCCCGGTATAATTGACGGCAGATCTCGTGATCATTGCTCGCTGGATATAGCGTGCCTGGAAGGTTATCGGCACAAAACTTGTCGATGGCACAGCAAATATTTTATCCCCTCCCACAGACGTGGCCCCCGAACCATAACTCCCAATATTGACGGCCGACCCGTTGACATCAATATGGTTACCGTTGTACCGCAGCTCAATTTCCAGCCCATCAATTTTATGTCCACCGGCGGCATCGTAAAGACCGATGTTACTCACCGGAAGAGGCGACGCTCCCGCATCTTCAAATCGCATTCGGATATTCTCCGCCATCCCATTACACTCCAGTTCCACCGGAACCGGAACATCAGGCCCGAAGGCAGGGGCTCCCTCCCGGGAAATGGTGTTGGCATCCCACGTTCCCATGTTGACCGAATAATCCGTTGGACGCTGTGAGCTCAGTTTGCAGGTCGGCCGGACCAGCGTCACCCCCGTCCCCGTCAGAAAATGAATGGAAGGAGGCAGGACAACACTCGCCGAACCCGATGGAGATGGCGTTATCCACGAGTTAAACAGATGACTGAAGGAGACTGGACCATAATTCTCTACATAACCGGTTTTAATCAGTTCAGCCCGCAGGGAAATCGATAAACTCCGTGTTGGAATATACCAGAGGGTCGTTCCATTTTCTGTACGCGACCGCAGCATACTCATGGCCAGAGCCGCCTGCCCTACGGTAGGGCCAGCATACGGATACTCCACACCACTTGCGGCAAATACAGCTGAACCGGAAGAGTCACCAAACCCGGCCAGACGAATATAGGCAGGCGTATCAATCCCGTTCCCGAGGTCCGGCGTATCTGACTGTACATAAAACCGAATACCGATACCGGGGACGGTGGTGTTCAGGATCCCTGAATCCACTAATGACCCCGCAATATTATATCCCATAACGGTGAGGCTGCTTGAATTGGCAATAATCCCGCCATATGAAGAAGAGACGAGCGGGGTCGTACCTTCAATACCGCTCCCGCTACAACTCACCGACAGAGGGACATTTAAGTCAGCGTAACTCCACGAAGCAAGAATCGTTCCTGCCGGTACCGAGTTATCGGCAACAACGGAACGGGGAACAGAAAAAGGCTGATTATCCGGATAGGTGTAAGAACATTGTCCTGCCAGTTTATTCACATTAGGGTCGCTGGCGGATGACCAGACGTAACTGATGGTATACGTCGTTGCCCTCGTTACTGTTGTAGTAAACATAAGCACGACAGCCATCAGAAAAAGGGACAGACCCCTTATTCTGATGAGTACGATACATGTGCCTGCCGCCCTCTTCATGGTATTAGCTCCGCCCGGTATTCTTCACCCGCACCGCCCCAGTCATGGATCCCACTCCAGGTCACGGTCACACTGGTATGGTTAACTGAAGCAGGCAGACGGTAACGTTCGCTACCAAACGGCGGAGGCATACGATGACGATCCTCCAACGTAATCCCCTTGCCGGCCCCCACACTCAGGCGGGCAAAGCTGACAAAATAAGGCGTGGGATTGCTTGCTTTCAGCCAGACGGCATTACCGTCTTTCTCAAGACTCCAGCGAATTTGCTTTACCGCATCGCGGGCACCGGCAGAGTTAAGTCCGTCAGGACGGACAAAAACTTTAAGTCTGCTGCGTACGGCAATCACCAGCTTATTTGCACTGCCGGCTTTTGGCGGTATTTCCTGCAGCGATAGCCAGTATGCGGACTCTCTGTCCTTCGCAATCCCTCCCCTCAGAACCACGAGTCGGAATTTCCCCTGTTTTTTAGCCTCAAGCTTCATCACCGGTGGAGTCAGCACCAGCGGAAGATCATTGTCATTCCCCCGAAGATCTTCCAACCAGGCCTGCACCATATAAGTCTCCTGGCTGTCGTTTATCACGTCTACCGGAGTTTCTCTGTCCTGTGCATAGGCAACAATGCGTGTCAGTTGCGGCCTGACGCCGGCTGTCG
The DNA here is from genome assembly GCF_056521145.1 of Klebsiella sp. CSG-1. NCBI lineage: Bacteria > Pseudomonadati > Pseudomonadota > Gammaproteobacteria > Enterobacterales > Enterobacteriaceae > Klebsiella > Klebsiella sp. CSG-1. The sequence goes on from NZ_JBWNLD010000010.1 coordinate 101,785, forward strand.
CCGTACCGGCGAGGAAAATGACCGTCAGAAGCCCGGTGATATATAATTTCAGCAATTTCATTACGTTACTCTTTTTATGCAGTTTCATGGTGAAGAATCAGAGACACTCCGCTCTGATTTTTTTATGCCAGTTATCGGGTTTAAGCTGCTCTTCAGTGGGTGCGGAAAGCGCAATCTGGCATCGTTCTTCAGGCCGCTGGCCCCAGATAACATTCAGTACCTGCGCCCTGTGGGTATCCAGCCCGGTCAGCCAGACAAGTCCTTTCTGACCCACGATACCGGCCTCCTCGGTCTCATTAACACCGGGAGCACTTTCGGTGTACGCCAGCGCACCCAGCGGAATACTTTTTCGGCTGTAAATTTCCACCAGCGCTCTTCTACCCGACCGGGTGGCAAACCGGAGCAGCACGGCGGCACCTTCTGTAGGGACGATTTTGCGGGACGACTCCTGCAACTCAGCACCATCAGACTCCCCGGCGTCCAGGTTAATCTGGTTATAGCGATAAGGCGTCAGCCAGGTCACCACCGCCCGGCCAGATGAATCGGTCCGGGCATTATTGATACCGGAAACCCTGATATTTTCCGCGCCAGGGGTTTCAACAATCGCCACGGTGTTACCCAATGGCGGCGACATAATGACCCCTCCGCGGTACAGCGTCACACCGCCGGACATCCCGGCGGAGTACTGGCGATAATCCCTCGCGTGGCTCATTCCTGTGGTGATATTTGCCCTGCTGCTATTCCAGCCCAGAGATCCTGACTGACTGTATTCCCCCTGAGTATCCCGCTGGAGACTGGCCGAATAACTGAAGTCGTTGCCAGCGCTGTTGCCCGCATACCCCAGAGACTGGCCGTACTGGTTGTTTTTGTTGCGGCTGAGACCATAGCTCAGAAAACCAGCATCCTGCCTGGCGGGGAGCCATACTGACAACGGCAGACTGAGGGAAAGAGTGAGTTGATTATCGCTGAGACGTTGGTAACGATTGTGCGTCAGAGCCAGGGATACGCTGGCCGAACCGACGGTGGTACCCGCTCCGGCACTCAGCGAGCTGTTTTTATCCCCCGTGCCGTAAAAGCTTTCCTGACTGATGGTCATATACAGATTGCCGACAGAGTTCATATTCTGGCTGACGGTCATCTCCATCCGGTTACGCCGGCGCCTCTGCCAGGTCGTCGTATCCGGAGCATACCCGTCAATCCAGCTCTGGCTCTGACGTGCAAGAAATTCCCCGGCATCAAGAAAGGACTCGGACTGATACTGGTAGCCCAGCAGTTGCAATGATGTCCCGGTGACATCAAACTGACGAGCATAAAGCAGCCTGGCTGCCGTACCTTCGCGCTGGCGGTTATCTCTCCAGGTTTCGCTGTGGCGGGCATACGCCAGGTCGGCAGAGAAAGCCCCGATTGCACCGATATTCCATGCCGCTCCCGAGGAGAACATCTGATAATTTTCAGTCATCACAGATGCACTATTCAGGGTGAAATGTTCAAAACCGTATTCCAGAGTGCCGGATAACAGCGCAGGTTCGGATGTCCCACCGTCCGGACCGCGCCAGGTACCGGCGGCCAGACTGTAGCGTATCGCGCCGGCACGAATCATGCCCGGCAGGGCCGTATAGGGAACCCGGAAGGACTGAATTTGCCCGTCCGATTCCTCCACCATAACGTCAAGATCGGCCCCCACCTGAGCGGTATACAGATCATCAATTGCGAATGCGCCAGGGGTCAACAACGTGCTGTAAATCACCGCATCACGCTGGCGCACAGTCAATCTGGCGTTAGTGCGCGCCACTCCCCGGATAACCGGTGCATAGCTGTACTGGTTATCGAGCGACATGCGTTCACTGGTTGCCAACGAGATCCCCCGCAGAGGGATGGCTCCGGTCATTGTGCCTGAGGTTCGGGTGTAGATTTCACCTACCTGCAGGCTGCTGCGCAGTAACGCAATATCACGTGCCAGATAGGCTCTGTCATGATTGGATTTCCACTGATGCCGGTCATTACGATAAAACGAATCAATACTGTAGAGACGCCATGGGCCGGCATTTCCCGTGGTATTCAGGCTAAGCCAGGCACTCTCGGTGGTACTATCATCTACCTTCCAGCCCGGCCCGGATGCCCCCTTCAGCCGTGACGAGTAAAAATAGCCGCTGTAGGATGAGCGCAGACTGGGAGTGCCGTGATCCCATTCAGCTGGCGAGATCATGGTGAAGCGCTCGTTGTCCATGGCCTCCTGCGGTACGGTAATGTTCAGCACCTGGTGGGTGTGGTCATACTGAACAAAAGCAGCAGGTATTCGCAGCGCGAGATCTTCACAGCGGGAAGGCACGGAGGTTTCCGCGTCAGACGAACCAGCCGCTTCCCCTTCGCGGGTTTCCCAGCCAGAATAGTGGCTAACCCTGATGCCTGAGGCTTTCAGCTGGCGGTATGAAAGACAGGGGATAACCTTGTTATTGCCATTGCTGACGAAGTCAATTTCGGTCTTTTCCCGTAACCGATCGTTAATAACGATATCAGTCAGTCTCCTCCCGGGCATAACAGGATCCTGGTACATAAAAACATCCTGAGATACACCGTTTTTATCGCGCCGCAAAAACGCTTCCTCAAAATCGTTTCCGGCAAAAACACTGACGCTGACACTACTGAGAAGCACCGGGAGAATCATCGATATCCGGGATACCTGACTCCGTGGTTCTTCCGTGTGAATACAGCGCAGTAAAAAACGATACATATAATGATATTCCCCGGTATAGCGCGGTAGAAACCAGATACTGTCGTTACCCAGAAAAGCCGGTCGACCCGGCTTTAATCACAAATACAACAGTTATTCCGTATTATCAGAAATAGGAAATCACGTAGTCGGCAATGCCAGTGACAGGACCGGGGGTGACGGCTGTGCTGAGGGATTTGTATGCCGCCAGATAATTAAGAGTGACCGGACCGGCCGCCGCGGTAGGGAGCGCGGCACCGGGATCGAGCAATGTGCCACCGTTCAGATGAACCGGTGCACTTTGCGCGGTCAGAATCGCAACTGCCACGTCGGCCGCACCGGAAGGGGCGGTATTGCCCATTACCGTATTGTCTCCGGCAGCCGGAGAAGCGGTAGAAAACGTTGCGCGCACGCTGTTCAACGAACCGGCAGCCTGACATCCGGTCAGCTGAATGGTGAATGCGGTATGTCCGGCATAGGTACCGGCCAGGGCGTTCAGCGTGTCGGCAGATACCGGAGGAAGGTTAACGGTTGTGGTACTCCCGGCAGTCCCTCCAGCCGGAGCCGCCCCAACAATGGTGGTACAGGCGCTCGATGTTACTGTTCCCTGAAAGTTGATGGTACCGTCGGCAGCGTTTGCATTGGCTGACAAGCCCCCCACAATCACGAAAGCGGAAATTAAGGCTTTATATAAAGTATTTCTTTTCATACAGGTCCCTTTACTACTTAACTATGAATAATATTCACCTTTTGACAGATGATGTTGAGATGGCGGTACTTCAGCTTTCGTTACGTTATGCCTCCTTAATAAGGTCAATATGTCTCTGCAGAGAAGAACTTCATGATCCGTGGTTCCGGTAAGACCGCACCTCTTCAGCAATGCCGTTCGCTGGTAATAGAGTTTTTTCGCGGTCCAGCCCGTCGCCATGACCAGTTCATTAATTGTTTTACCGGACGTCAGAAACCCTATTGTTTCCATATGTTTATCGGTGATATTTCTTTTAGAGTATGTAGCGGTTTCCATTTTCTTCAGGAGAATAAAGAAAGCATCTTCTGTTACAGTACTATTCAGGACCCAGGGTAATGAACCCGTCGTTTTTTCAGATACTGTAAAAAAAGGCATAAATAATATTCGCCCAAACAATACGCATGATAACTTCAGTACATTCTGCCTAAGAATAATATCATTGAGTGCACAAACCAGCACATCACCAGGTTTCAGATGACCATTGATATCACGCATCAACTCCAGCGTAGACTGCTCACAGCTGTAATATATAAATGCAAACAACCCCTTCCGGTTAAATAGTCCTCTGACCCCCAGGAGAAAATATAAATTATCTGATACAATATGATATCGCATTTTCTCTCTGTTTATTCAACGCACACGAAATCAACGTGTCAAACAGACACATTCAAAATTGTTTAGTATTGTTTTCTTACACCTTTATTTAAATCATACCACCCAAATTTTTCCTAACAGTTTTTAACTCAAATCAACATGGGTTTTGATAGATAAAACAAATCATTTTTCAGCCTGTAAGCGCCACTGTATTCCAGGCCAATGATTAAATATGAAGTTTTCATCATTGTTTTTTTGAGGAAAAATCTTAATAAATAATGAGCAACAAAAAAATAACTCTTTGTTTATGCGATTCATTATAAAAATGACTTGATTTGAATCAATAAACAATCATTAGCGACTTTAAATAAAATGGCAACCTCCCCTTTAGTGACGAATAAGCAATCAGGCCCTATCTGCTAGAGCGTCTCAGACATGATGCACGCTGAATTTTAGAAAAAAACCTCTCCGCTACAGAAAATTGCCAGCGCCGGCATAGGAATATTCCCCAATTCTTAGCGGACTAACCAATGTAAAGTTAAATAAAGTTATTGTCAGAAATATCTTTCCCGTCCCCCTGTTTATAAATAAAGCCAGATGACAATCATGTGCATTTCATATGCGACAGAAATTAAACCATCTAATAAAAATCACAAAATCACATAAACTATCAAAATCAACATTTTGATAGTTTATTCCTATTGAAAAGTATCCCGCGGATCTTTTTATTAGCACACATGTAACATGATGAAATTTAATTTGTATATAATTCAATGATCTTCACTTCAGAAATACAGCACCACCGCAATGATTTCGTAAGTTAATTATAATAGTTGTAATATTTATAAAACAAACTAATTTGCTGGTGTTTGAATTCCGTTTAAGTTTCAAATCAAGCCAAATCTCAGTGTGAATGAAGCGCGCCTGGCAGAAAAAGTCAGACCCATAATGCGGGGACAGGATCATGCAATATCATGACGACAACGAAGTCGATTGTAGGGGTTTGTCACGCGCGGTCGCCGTATAGTTAAAAAGCGTGTTAGTAGAACCTGTACTATTTTTTCACGATATAGCAGATTTGGTCCTCAAACAGTCGAGTGGATGACCGTCCCTTATTCAGCTTTTCGCGAAGCAAAGTGGTGGCGCGAGTACAGTATTTTTCCTGCATTGCCATTGCCACTTCTACCCTGCTAATTGAATCAACACCAACCCCCCTTTTGTTAATACCAATGTCTGGAGTGTTAATTATATGTATGCAGCGGTTGCAACGCAGTTCTGCTTTAGCCCATCAGATACGGAAAGTTTTATCTTAAGTTTGTTTATCTCAGGTTTACCCGACTTCGTTAATATTAGAATTAAAATCTGAATCATTGCCCCACCTCAGTGTTGATATATTTACTCCTTAAAGAGGATGTCAAATAGCGGAGCGCAGCATAGCAGGAATATCTGTTCTTATGACCGATGGCGCAATGATACGTATCCTTAAAAGGAATAACCTTTATGCGGAAAAGAACTGTTCTTGTGGTCCCCTTCTTGATTGCCGGCTGCGCATCGCTTCAGCCGTACGGCAAGGATACTGAGGTCACCCAAAGCTACTTTTACAAGGATTCAGCAAAACCCAGAGCGATATACTCTTGCATGCAGGATAAGCTTTTTTCTCAGGGATACCTTCTGGAGTACGGAAAACTCAACAATGAAGTCGGCGTAAATCGTTTTGACGTGACGCGTCATGCAGAAAGCGTTGCCAGCCTTGAGATCTACACGGGCGGTTCATCGGTATCAAGCCAGGCATTTGCCAAAAGCCACCATGTTCGCAAAGACCTCGATACCGCGCAGTCATATTGCGTGGAACATACCGGCCACAGTTCCTCAATGGCTGCCGCGATCGTTGAAGGACTATGGGAGGGGCTAAAATAACACCCGGCCCCTTCAGGGGGGGCCAGACTTAAGGCACAAACAAGGTGGATGCGCGTACCACCTCATCGTCTGCAGCAAGTCCATACGCAGCCACGTTTTTTCCGCCTACCGCATCGCCCTGACCGACGGCAGCGCGCATGCCTTTTCCTGCGGTCGGCATTCTTGCCTTGCCCGGACCCTTTTACCCCGCTTTGCCTGTAGATTGCGGCCGCCGACAAACTTATACTTGGCGCACAATTTTCACTCTAAGGTCTGGACATGACGTTCTCTTCTCCACTTAACAAACGCGGCGTCACGCCGGCGAAAGCGATGGTCGCGGCGATCAGCGGCTACGCAATGGATGGCTTTGACCTGCTGATCCTCGGTTTCATGCTGCCTGCGATCAGCGTTTCGCTGGCGCTCAGCACTTCTCAGGCCGGTTCCCTCGTGACCTGGACGCTGATTGGCGCGGTACTGGGCGGGATTTTTTTCGGTCATCTCAGCGACCGCCTGGGCCGTATTCGCGTCCTGACCTTCACGATCCTGATGTTCTCGGTCTTTACCGGCCTCTGTGCGGTTGCGCAGGGTTATTGGGATCTGTTGGCCTATCGAACTCTTGCAGGTATGGGGCTAGGCGGCGAATTCGGTATTGGCATGGCGCTGATTGCTGAAGTCTGGCCCGCCAGCAAACGCAATCGCGCCTCGGCATGGGTCGGTATCGGCTGGCAGCTTGGCGTGCTGCTTGCCGCCTTTATCACCCCTCTCCTGCTGGATATCATCGGCTGGCGCGGAATGTTCCTCGTTGGGCTGCTGCCCGCCCTGGTCTCATTTGCCATTCGCCGCGGCATGGGGGAGCCCGACGCGTTTACCAAAGATATCGCAGTCACCCAACAGGTCTCCTTCACGACCCGTCTCCGGATGCTGTTTGCTGACCGCGCCACCTCGAAGGCCAGTATCGGGATCCTCATCCTCTGCTCGGTACAGAATTTTGGCTACTACGGCCTGATGATTTGGATGCCCAGCTATCTCTCCTCCAGTTTTGGTTTTTCGCTCACCAAATCAGGACTCTGGACCGCGGTCACCGTCGTGGGGATGACCTTCGGCATCTGGCTGTTCGGCGTGCTGGCGGACCGTTTCGCCCGCTGGAAGATCTTTCTGATTTACCAGGTTGGGGCCGTCGTGATGGTCATTATCTATGCCCAGCTGCGGGACCCGACCCTGATGCTGTTTACCGGGGCGGTAATGGGAATGTTTGTCAACGGCATGATTGGCGGCTACGGGGCGCTTATTTCTGATACCTACCCGCTACAGGTCCGCGCTACGGCGCAGAACGTGCTGTTTAACCTTGGTCGCGGCGTCGGTGGTTTTGGGCCGCTGGTGATTGGTCTGTGCGTCAGCCACTGGTCGTTCACCGCTGCCATCACGCTGCTGGCCCTTCTGTACCTGCTGGATATTTTCGCCACCCTGTTCTTACTGCCGAAAACGCAGGGCAGCGAAGATGCGCTGGGCGCGATAGGCTAACGGGGTTAGCGCTTCCGTCGTCGCCGCATCAAAATAACAAAGCCCGGGTTTCCCCGGGCTTTGCACACAAGATAGCGATCAGTAGTAGGCTTTCAGCGTTCGCTGGCAGAGCATCGAACGGACGCAATCATCGGCGGTAAAACGCACAATGCCGATCATCTCGTCTTCCTCAAAACGCGCCAGCGCATCGACCAGCCCGGACTTCACGCCAGAGGGTAAATCACACTGGGTAATGTCGCCGTTCACGATGACCGTCACGTTTTCCCCGAGGCGGGTTAAAAACATTTTCATTTGCGCAGCCGTCACGTTCTGGGCCTCGTCCAGAATCACCACGGCATTTTCAAATGTACGTCCGCGCATATAGGCGAACGGCGCGATTTCCACCTTGCCAATTTCCGGTCGCAGGCAGTATTGCATAAAGGAAGCGCCCAGCCTCTTCACCAGTACGTCGTACACCGGTCGGAAATAGGGAGCAAACTTCTCGGCGATATCTCCCGGTAAGAAGCCGAGATCTTCATCGGCCTGCAGAACGGGACGGGTAACAATAATCCTGTCCACATCTTTGTGAATCAGGGCTTCGGCGGCTTTTGCTGCGCTAATCCAGGTTTTACCGCACCCGGCTTCGCCCGTTGCAAAAATCAGCTGTTTATTGTCGATGGCATTCAAATAATGCGCCTGAGCGTCATTGCGCGCTTCAATTGGGGAAGTATCACGGCTGTCCCGCGCCATGCCAATTGCTTCTACGCCACTCATTTGCACAAGCGATGTGACCGATTCTTCTTCGCGTTGCTTATGGCTGCGCGAATCGCGTCTCAGCACACGTTTTGCCTCACGACGAGCTTTGATCACTGCTTTTTGTCTTCCCATGGATAGCACCTTGCGTTGTTGGTTTACATCACACGCGTCAGCATCGACGCGATTATGCGCACAAACGATTGAGGTTTGGCTTCCTTTTAAGCCATTGCTTGCCGGTTGAATTGACAACGAGTCACGGCTACGCGCACCGCGTACCCGGTCAGGGTTCGGATGTTCTGTGGGGGTGGAAAGAGGTGAATTTACGCTGACGAAATCGCTGCCGGAGGTTTTCCCTCCGTGCTGAAGAGTACGGTGTGTTGTTTTGCGTTGTCCGGTACAGGACCCTACCATTCGCGATCTCCATAGTGAAACGACATCACTGCCGGGAACTACCGCGTCTGTAATAAGTACATCAAAAATTATTCTTAATGCAACTTATTTTTTACATAGACGCAACAAATATTTCCCTGTACAGCTGGAGCGAGTTTCCGTCATTTAGATTACAGAAAAATAACACAAGGCAGGAAATACAAAAAAAGAATGGAAAAACAGCAGAAACGCCCTGCCCTTACGGGCAGGTGCGTCAGGCTTCAAGCAGGGATTGCGCCAGGAAGTGCTGGCTGTCGATAACGCCCGGTAACACAAAGAAGTAGCCACCGCCGATAGGTTTGACGTACTCCTCCAGCGCTTCGCCGTTAAGGCGTTTTTGCACCGTCAGGAATCCCTTCTCCAGATCATGCTGATAGCAGACGAACAGCAGTCCCATATCCAGCTGCCCGGAGTTGGTTACGCCCAGCGAATAACTGTAGCCACGACGCATCATCAGACTGGACTGCGTCTGCGGTGTCCGCGGGTTCGCCAGTCGAATGTGGCTGTCCAGGGCAATAATATCGCCGTCAGGATCCCGGCTGTAATCCGGCACGTCATGCTCATGCTGCATGCCCAGCGGCGCGCCGCTGTGCTTATCGCGCCCAAAAATGGTCTGCTGCTCTTTCAGCGGGGTGCGATCCCAGAATTCCACGTGGAACTGGATGATTCGCGCCGCCTGATAGCTGCCGCCGGTTGCCCATTCCGGCTCACCCTGATCGGCGGTCACCCATACCACTTCATCCATCAGCGCCTTATCGGTGCTGACAGGGTTCGCGGTGCCGTCTTTAAAGCCCAGCAGGTTAACCGGCGTCTCTTTGCCTTTACTCCGCGCGGCGCTATCGGAAATAAACCCTTCACGCTTCCAGCGGACGCTGAGCAGATCCGGCGTATGTTTAATCACATCGCGCAGCGCATGGATAACCGTATCCTGAGTATTGGCACAGATTTGCAACAGCAGATCGCCATGGCAGAGCGCCGCATCCAGCGAATCGTTGGGGAAGCGGGTCATTTTTTGCAGCTTTTTCGGCGCCTGGTCCGCTAATCCATAGCGCTCATCAAACAGCGAATGGCCAACCGACACGGTGACGGTCAGGTTATCCGGGGAGATCCACGCTCCGAGGATCCCCGAATCCATCGGCGGCAGGCGCGGATTGGGCGTGTCCGGCGCCGGCCCCCCTTTGGTCAGAAAGGCAATGCGCTGAGTCAGCAGACGAAACAGACGCTCCAGGTCCGCTTTATCGCTGGCCAGCACATCAAAGGCCACCAGCATCATCGATGCCTGCTGCGGCGTCAGCACGCCGGCCTGGTGCTGCCCGTAAAAAGGCTGCGCCTCGGCCCGCGCGTCCGGCGACAGCACACCCGGAGAGCTGTTGCTCTTCGCCGCGTGTGCCACCGGACAGCCGCCGGTAATAGCCAGCGCGCCGCCAAGCGCGCCGATCCCTTTTAATAATCGACGACGTGAAGGCTCATTCACGTCAGATTGCTTCTGTTCTGCCATCGACTTAGTCCAGCCCAAGGATCCCGCGCAGCTGAGACAGATCTTCCGCCAGCGTGGTGATCGGCCCTTTTAACGCATTACGATCCGCATCCGTCAGCTTGTCATACGTTTCGAAGCCGTCTTTAGTGCGGTATTTGCTGAGGATAGCGTCAACTTTCTTGAAGTTAGCATCCACTTTCGCCAGCAGCGCGCTGTTCTCTTTTTGCAGCTGCGGGCGCAGCAGGTCAACAATCTTCTGCGCGCCGTCGATGTTCGCCTGGAAGTCCCACAGATCGGTGTGGCTGTAGCGATCTTCTTCGCCGCTGATTTTGCTGGCCGCGACTTCTTCAATCAGGCCCGCCGCGCCACCCACCACTTTCGACGGCGGGAACGCCAGTTCGCTGATGCGTTTTTGCAGTTCAAGCACATCGCTGTTCAACTGGTCGGCATACTTTTCCATCCCCTTGACGCTGTTGTCGCCAAACAGGGCTTTTTCCAGACGGTGGAAGCCGGTGAATTTCGGGTCTTCGGCTTTTTTCTCGTAATCGTCTTCACGCGCATCAATACTGCCGTCCAGATCGGAGAACAGTTCTGCGATCGGTTCAATGCGCTCGTAGTGCTGACGCGTCGGAGCATACAGCGCTTTCGCTTTTTCAATATCGCCCGCTTTCACCGCGTCGGTGAAAGCTTTCGTGCCGCTAACCAGCTGTGCGGTTTCCGCCGTAACGTAGGCTTTATAGGCGGTGATCGCCTCGCCAAGGCTTAACAGCGCATCGGCTTTCGCCGCATCTTTGGTGGCGGCGCCGGTCACGATCAGCTTGCCTTTCGGGTTGGTCAGCAGACCGCAGGTCATGTCGTATTCGCCCGGCTGCAGGTTCGCCGTCAGCTTTTGCGTAAAGCCTGGCGCAATGTTCTCGCGCTCTTCCACGACCATCACGCCTTTGAGAATCTCCCACTCCAGCGCTTTCTGACTGTGGTTTTGAATAATGAACTGCGTTTTCCCCGCTTTCACGGTGACGTTCATCGGCTCACACTGTTTGTCGTTAACGGTGACTTTTACCTGCGGGATATCCGCAGCCTGAGCGTAGAAGGCAGAGCTGAACAACGCTGCGACGGCAAGCTGCAGCGCATTACGGCGAAAATGAATCATCATGATCATCCCTTTCGGTAAGTATGTTGTAACCATAATCCTGCGGCGCCCTACTTAAGCGGAGCGGTGCGCGAGGTTGCTGTATTGTTACGCGGCGGCAGCGCAAACAGCACCAGCGCCGGAATCAAATAGATAAAGTAGACCGCCACTTCACTGACGGTAGGCGTCTCCTGGTAACCGAAGATCCCTTCGAGCAGCGTGCCGAAAAGCGTGTGGGTCGACAGCACGCCGCTCAGGTCAAACGCCACGTCCTGGAAATGGTTCCACAGACCGGCTTCATGAAAGGCGCGAATTGCCCCGGCAGCCAGCCCGGCCGCCACCAGCAGAATGAACAGACTGGTCCATTTGAAAAATACGCCGAGGTTAAGGCGGATCCCGCCCCAGTAAAGCAGGAAGCCGAGGACAATCGCGGTAGCCAGTCCCAGCATCGCCCCGAGCGGCGGCCAAATTCCGACATCCTGCTGGAATGCCGCCAGCAGGAAGAACACCGACTCCAGCCCTTCCCGCGCGACGGCGAAAAAGACCATCATGATCAGCGCCCAGCCGTGATGATTACCGCGCTGCAGAGCATTATCCACCGCCTGTTCCAACTGCTGCTTCACGTTGCGCGAGACTTTACGCATCCAGAACACCATCCAGGTCAGGATGCATACCGCCACCAGCGCCACGATGCCTTCGAACAGCTCCTGTTCCCGCTGGGGAAACTCGCCGGTCGTTTCGTTGATAAAGATCCCCAGGCCCAGGCACAGCGCCGCCGCCAGGATTACGCCAATCCACATGACGCCAATCCAGCTGCCGCGCTGGGTGCGTTTGAGATAGCTGGCAATCAGGCTGACAATCAGCGCCGCCTCCAGCCCTTCGCGTAACATAATGAGAAATGGAACAAACATGCCGACACCCTTCAATGTGAATCGCAGTCAGTGGATGCAAAGATAAGTAAATATTTCTGATAGTGATTATCATTACAATAATCAGAAACACAAGTGAAATGTAGAGAGTTTGGTGACGAGTTGTAAATTAATTGCTGTAAAATAATCACTTAGGGGACTATCTGTCTGCGTCGCGTTCGGCCAGTCGGCGCGGCGGTTTTTTCGCTGCAGATATTTACCAGGTTGACCGGCTGTGGCTAAATAGCGGCCTTATTGACCTGCGAAATGAACAACATGACACAATTCTTGCACTTCCTGCTGGCGCTGGCGGTTATCCTCGGCCTTGCCTGGCTTGCCAGCTATGACCGACAAAAAATCCGCGTTCGCTATATTATCCAGTTAATTATCATTGAAATTGCGCTGGCATTCTTTTTCCTGCATGCCGAAAGCGGTCTGTGGATAGTTAAAAATATCTCTGGTTTTTTCACTTCGCTGCTCGGCTTTGCTGCCGAAGGCACCAACTTTGTATTTGGCGGCATGAGTGAAAAAGGGATGGCGTTTATTTTCCTTGGCGTGCTGTGCCCGATTGTCTTTATTTCGGCGCTGATCGGTATTCTGCAGCACTGGCGCATTCTGCCTGTTTTCATCCGCGTGATTGGCACCCTGCTCTCCAAAGTCAACGGCATGGGTAAACTGGAATCCTTCAACGCCGTCAGCTCGCTGATTCTCGGCCAGTCGGAGAACTTTATCGCCTACAAAGGCGTGCTGGGCGACCTCTCCTCACGTCGGCTGTTCACCATGGCAGCCACCGCGATGTCCACGGTATCGCTCTCCATCGTCGGCGCCTATATGAGCATGCTCGATGCAAAATATGTGGTCGCGGCGCTGATCCTGAATATGTTCAGCACCTTTATTGTGCTGTCGATTATTAACCCGACGCGTCCGGGTAGCGAAGAAGAGATTAAGCTGGAGAAGCTCCACGAATCACAAAGCTTCTTCGAAATGCTCGGGGAATATATTCTTGCCGGCTTTAAAGTAGCGATGATTATTCTGGCGATGCTGATTGGCTTTATCGCCCTGATCAGCGCCATTAATGCCCTGTTTGCCACGCTGTTTGGCCTGAGCTTCCAGCAAATTCTTGGCTATGTATTCTATCCGCTGGCCTGGCTGATTGGTATTCCGCTCAGCGATGCGTTGAACGCCGGAAGTATTATGGCAACCAAGCTGGTGGCCAATGAGTTTGTGGCGATGATTGAGCTGCAAAAAATTGCCGCCGGCATGACTCCGCGTGGACTGGGCATCCTCTCGGTCTTCCTGGTCTCTTTCGCGAACTTTGCCTCCATCGGCATTATCGCCGGGGCCATTAAAGGGCTGAACGAACAGCAGGGCAATATCGTCTCCCGCTTCGGCCTGCGTCTGGTCTACGGCGCCACGCTGGTCAGTCTGCTTTCCGCCAGCTTTGCCGGCCTGGTGCTATAAGAGATACGGCGGGGACTTCCCCGCCGTTTTTTCAGAAGTGAACGCAGACCGGTTGGTCAACGCGCATCACCGACTCCTGGGCAAAGCGCGATTTATAGAGGTTACGTAACGCCTCGATCCCCTCTTCGCTGCCACCGTCCTTACCATGAATCAGCATCAGCGCTTTGCTCTGCTCGCGGGCCACGCTGCCATCATTCCCCAGCCACTGGCCTCGGGCGTCAAACACCGTTAATCCCTCACGAAAACGCGGCGTGACGTCGCGGTCAACAAACTGCTGCCACTCCTGGGGGGTGATATCTTTACCCGCCGGGCGGCTTAAACCGAAATAGAGCGTGGTCTGCACCATCGCATTCTCTGCCGGGCATACCGCTGCCGTGGCAACCGGCGTACTCTTCTTCGCCGGTGCCACGCAGCCGCCAAGCAGCCCTGCCATCACCAGCACCAGCGCACCCTGTCTGAACGTCATTTTGCTATCCTCATTGTTTTTTGTGCCCCCGATATCAGCGTATTTTCATGGAATTAGCAAGAGGTGGGAGCCGTGCCGGGCGCCTGGCCGGCTTTCAGCCACAAAAAAGCCCGCTGAGCGCGGGCTTGATTAACCGGTCGTGAGTTTACTCGGCGGTAGCCGGTGTCGGCGGAGCCGAATGATAATGGGCGTCCGCTTCGGCAAAGCGTTGCTGCATGGATATCGACGGGGCTTTGCCCAGCAGGCTGAAGACCACGATGCCCAGACTGCCAAAGATAAAGCCAGGGATGATTTCATACAGGCCCAGCCAACCGAACTGTTTCCAGACAATCACCGTCAGCGCGCCAATCACCATCCCGGCCAGCGCCCCGTTACGCGTCATCCGCGACCACATCACCGAGAACAGTACGACCGGACCAAACGCGGCACCGAAGCCTGCCCAGGCGTAGCTCACCAGACCCAGCACGCGGTTGTTCGGGTTTGCCGCCAGCGCGATGGCGATCAGCGCCACCACCAGGACCATCGTCCGTCCGACCCACACCAGCTCTTTCTGACCGGCGTTTTTGCGCAGAAACGCTTTATACAGGTCTTCGGTAATCGCGCTGGAGCACACCAGCAGCTGACAGCTCAGGGTGGACATCACCGCCGCCAGAATCGCCGACAGCAGAATACCGGCAATCCACGGGTTAAACAGGATTTGCGCCAGTTCGATAAACACGCGCTCGGAGTTCTGATTAACCGCGCCGGCCAGCGCCGGGTTATTATTGAACCATGCAATACCGAAGAAACCGACCGCCACGGCACCCGCCAGGCAGAGAATCATCCAGGTCATACTGATGCGACGTGCGTGAACGATACTGTGGTGCGAATCCGCCGCCATAAAACGCGCCAGAATATGCGGCTGGCCAAAGTAGCCCAGGCCCCAGCCCATCAGCGAAATAATCGCCACAAAATTCAGTCCTTTGAGCATATCGACATTTTCAATGCTCTTCTGCTTGATCACTTCCAGCGATTCACCAAAGCCGCCAACGGAAATAATCACCATCACCGGCGTCAGAATCAGCGCAAAAATCATCAGGCTGGCCTGTACGGTATCGGTCCAGCTTACCGCGAGGAATCCGCCGACGAAGGTATAAATAATCGTCGCCGCCGCACCGGCCCACAACGCCGTTTCATAGCTCATGCCAAAAGTGCTTTCAAACAGACGGGCACCGGCAACAATCCCGGAGGCACAATAAATGGTGAAGAACAGCAAAATAACCAGCGCCGAAATAATACGCAGCACGCGGCTTTTATCTTCAAAGCGCCCGGTAAAATAATCCGGTAAGGTCAGCGCATTATTATTTACCTCGGTGTGTACGCGCAGACGACCGGCGACCAGTTTCCAGTTAATCCATGCGCCGAGCGTCAGACCAATGGCAATCCAGCTCTCGGAAATACCGGAGAGAAATATTGCGCCGGGCAATCCCATCAGCAGCCAGCCGCTCATATCGGAGGCGCCGGCAGAGAGCGCCGTCACAAATGGCCCGAGACTGCGGCCGCCGAGAATATAATCATCAAAGTTTTTTGTCGATCGCCAGGCAATAAAACCGATCAGTACCATGCCAAATATATAAATAATAAAAGTCACCAACATGGGGGTGCTAATAGCCATGTAAAATCTCCAGATTCTTTTGTCGACAACGTCCTGCTTTGTCATTTTATTCCACTACCGGAACGGGGTAGTGGCACAAGGATTGTATTGGGCGACCGTATCCTGACGGAAGCGTCGGCATTTCACAAACGATTTAACACAGCATTTACACTAATTTTTGTCCGTACCAAACTTCATTTTGTTATAGGTTGCACTCTCTCACGTTTTTATTGGTTGCACCTTGTAAAACTGTTAACTGACGCATAAAAAACCCCAGCGCAGAAAGGTTAATTTTCCGTTACATCCACCATCTCAATTAACAACTCACTCATTTCTCAGCTTGCTACACAGGTCACGATTAACAAGGTTGCACAAAGTTGCAACATAGTAGATATTTTCGCGTAACCGCAAAAAAGAACAACGATTCATAACAGGAGTGATAAGCATGGGCACCACCACCATGGGTGTTAAGCTTGACGACGCGACGCGTGAACGCATCAAGTTCGCCGCGAGCCGTATTGACCGCACGCCGCACTGGCTGATTAAACAGGCCATTTTCAACTATCTGGAAAAGCTGGAAAACGACGAGACGCTGCCCGAGCTGCCGGCCCTGCTTGCCGGCGCCGCCAATGAAAGCGATGACGTCAGCAGCCCGGTCGATGAGCCGTGGCAGCCATTCCTCGAATTTGCCGAGCAGATTCTGCCGCAGTCCGTCACCCGGGCCTCGATTACCGCCGCTTACCGCCGGGCAGAAACTGACGCCGTCCCTATGCTGCTGGAGCAGGCGCGCCTGCCGCAGCCGCTGGCTGAACAGGCGCATAAGCTGGCTTATCAGCTGGCGGAGAAACTGCGTAATCAAAAAACCGCCAGCGGTCGCGCCGGCATGGTGCAGAGCCTGCTACAAGAGTTTTCGCTCTCTTCACAGGAAGGGGTGGCGCTGATGTGTCTGGCGGAGGCGCTGCTGCGTATTCCGGACAAAGCCACCCGCGATGCCCTCATCCGCGACAAAATCAGCAACGGTAACTGGCAGTCGCACATCGGCCGCAGCCCGTCGCTGTTCGTCAATGCGGCAACCTGGGGCCTGCTGTTTACCGGCAAACTGGTCTCTACCCATAACGAAACCAGCCTTTCGCGCTCGCTGAACCGGATTATCGGCAAAAGCGGCGAACCGCTGATTCGCAAAGGCGTCGACATGGCGATGCGTTTGATGGGCGAACAGTTCGTGACCGGCGAAACCATCGCCGAAGCGCTGGCCAACGCCCGCAAGCTGGAAGAGAAAGGGTTCCGTTACTCCTACGATATGCTGGGCGAGGCCGCGCTCACCGCCGCCGATGCTCAGGCCTATATGGTCTCCTACCAGCAGGCGATCCACGCGATTGGCAAAGCCTCTAACGGCCGCGGCATTTATGAAGGCCCGGGGATTTCGATCAAGCTCTCTGCGCTGCACCCGCGCTACAGCCGCGCACAATACGATCGGGTGATGGATGAACTGTATCCGCGGCTGAAATCATTGACCCTGCTGGCGCGTCAGTACGATATCGGGATTAACATCGATGCCGAAGAGGCCGATCGCCTGGAGATCTCCCTCGACCTGCTGGAGAAGCTGTGCTTTGAACCAGAGCTGGCCGGCTGGAACGGAATTGGCTTCGTGATTCAGGCCTACCAAAAACGCTGCCCGTTCGTCATTGATTCCCTGATTGACCTCGCCACCCGCAGCCGCCGTCGCCTGATGATCCGCCTGGTAAAAGGCGCCTACTGGGACAGCGAAATCAAACGCGCGCAGATGGACGGCCTCGAAGGCTACCCGGTGTATACCCGCAAGGTGTACACCGACGTCTCCTACCTCGCCTGCGCGAAAAAGCTGCTGGCGGTGCCGAGCCTTATCTACCCGCAGTTCGCCACACACAACGCCCATACCCTGGCAGCCATTTATCAGTTGGCCGGGCAGAACTACTATCCGGGCCAGTATGAGTTCCAGTGCCTGCACGGCATGGGCGAACCGCTCTACGAACAGGTAGTCGGCAAGGTTGCCGACGGGAAACTGAACCGTCCGTGCCGAATTTATGCGCCGGTCGGGACCCACGAGACGCTGCTGGCATACCTGGTACGCCGCCTGCTGGAAAACGGCGCCAACACCTCCTTTGTTAACCGTATCGCGGATACTACGCTGCCGCTGGACGAGCTGGTTGCCGACCCGGTCAGCGCCGTGGAAAAACTGGCCCGCCAGGAGGGTCAGGCCGGCCTGCCCCATCCTAAGATTCCGCTGCCGCGCGATCTGTACGGCAAAGGCCGCAGTAACTCCGCGGGCCTGGATCTGGCCAACGAACACCGTCTGGCCTCCCTCTCCTCCTCTCTGCTGAACAGCGCATTGCACAAATGGCAGGCGCTGCCGGCGCTGGAGCATCCGGTGATGGCGGGCGAACTGCAGGCGGTGATTAACCCGGCCGAGCCGAAAGATATCGTCGGCCACGTGCGTGAAGCCCACCCGGAAGAGATTGAACTGGCGCTGACCAGCGCAGTCAATAACGCGCCTATCTGGTTTGCCACCCCGCCGCAGGAACGAGCGGCGATCCTTGAACGCGCGGCGGTGCTGATGGAAGACCAGATGCAGACGCTGATCGGCATTCTGGTCCGTGAAGCCGGTAAAACCTTCAGCAACGCCATCGCCGAAGTCCGCGAAGCCGTCGATTTTCTCCACTACTACGCCGGTCAGGTGCGCGACGATTTCGATAATGAAACCCACCGTCCGCTGGGACCGGTAGTTTGTATTAGTCCGTGGAACTTCCCACTGGCGATTTTCACCGGTCAGATTGCCGCCGCGCTGGCCGCCGGTAACAGCGTGCTGGCGAAACCCGCCGAACAGACGCCGCTGATTGCCGCTCAGGGCGTAGCGATTCTGCTGGAAGCCGGCGTTCCGCCGGGCGTGATTCAGCTGCTGCCGGGCCGCGGGGAAACCGTCGGCGCCGCGCTGACCACCGACGAACGCGTTCGCGGCGTGATGTTCACCGGCTCCACCGAAGTCGCCACGCTGCTGCAACGCAATATCGCCAGCCGCCTGGATGCACAGGGTCGCCCGACGCCGCTTATCGCCGAAACCGGCGGGATGAACGCCATGATCGTCGACTCCTCGGCCCTTACCGAGCAAGTGGTGATCGACGTGCTGGCCTCCGCGTTTGATAGCGCCGGGCAGCGCTGTTCCGCCCTGCGTATTCTCTGCCTGCAGGAAGAGATCGCCGACCATACGCTGACCATGCTGCGCGGCGCAATGGGCGAATGCCGGATGGGCAACCCTGGCCGTCTGACGACCGACATTGGTCCGGTCATCGATGCCGAAGCCAAAGAGAATATTGAACGCCATATTCAGAGCCTGCGCGCCAAAGGCCGCACGGTGTTCCAGGCGGTACGGGAAAACAGCGAGGATGCGCGTGAGTGGCAAAGCGGGACCTTCATTCCGCCGACCCTGATCGAACTCGAGAGCTTTGATGAGCTGAAAAAAGAGGTCTTTGGTCCGGTGCTGCACGTGGTTCGCTATAACCGCAACGAGCTGGATCAGCTGGTCGAGCAGATTAACGCCTCCGGCTACGGTCTGACCCTCGGCGTCCATACCCGCATCGACGAAACCATTGCTCAGGTCACCGGCAGCGCGAAGGTCGGCAACCTGTACGTTAACCGCAATATGGTTGGCGCCGTGGTCGGCGTGCAGCCGTTTGGCGGCGAAGGTCTGTCGGGGACCGGACCGAAAGCCGGCGGCCCGCTGTATCTGTATCGTCTGCTCTCCAGCCGCCCGCAAAACGCCGTGGGAACCACGCTCGCCCGCCAGGATGCGGAACGTCCGCTGGATGCGCAGCTGAAAACCCTGCTGGAAAAACCGCTAAACGCCCTGCAGCAGTGGGCCGCCGGTCGTCCTGAACTGCAGGCGCTGTGTCAGCAGTACCGTGAACTGGCGCAAGCCGGTACCCAACGTCTGCTGCCGGGTCCAACCGGCGAGCGCAATACCCTGACCTTTATCCCTCGCGACCGCGTACTGTGCGTGGCGGATAACGAGCAGGATGCGCTGATTCAGCTGGCGGCGGTCACCGCAGTCGGCTGTGAAATCCTGTGGCCGGAGAGCGCTCTGCATCGCGAGCTGGCGAAGAAGCTGCCGCGCGAGGTCAGCGAACGTCTCCACTTTGCCAAACCAGAGATGCTGACCGCTCAGGCTTTCGATGCGGTTATCTACCACGGCGATTCCGATCAGCTGCGGGAACTGTGTGAACAGGTGGCGGCACGCGACGGCGCGATTATCTCGGTTCAGGGGTTCGCCCGCGGTGAAAGCAACCTGTTGCTGGAACGCCTCTATATTGAACGCTCGCTGAGCGTCAATACTGCGGCGGCAGGCGGTAACGCTAGCCTGATGACCATCGGCTAAGGGTCTGTTGCGACCGACATCCACGTCAGCTGATGACACCGGACGCCGGCTGTGGTTAATTAAAGCTCCCCCGACGGGAGCTTTTTTTATGGGAGTGGACCAATGAAACGAACTTTAATTGCCCTCGCAGCCCTGCTGGCAAGCGGACAGGCGCTGGCGGACGAATGTGCTAACGCCGGCAATCAGGCTGAGTTGAACCAGTGTACGGCAGCACAATATCAGGCGGCCGATAGCAAGCTGAATCAGACCTATCAGGAAGCGCTGAAACGCGCCGCGGGTAAACAGCAGGAACAGCTGAAAAAAGCGCAGCTGGCGTGGATAGGGCTGCGCGACGCCGACTGCACCTTCCTCGCTTCCGGCGCCGAAGGCGGCAGCGTCCAGCCGATGCTTATCAACCAGTGTATGGCAGACAAAACCGTGGAGCGTGAATCGTTCCTTGCTTCGCTGCTGCAGTGTGAAGATGGCGACCAGAGCTGCCCGCTTCCCCCCGCCAATTAACGTACCCGGATACCTTCAATGATCATCCGCTGGACGTTCTCTACGGTTTGTTGAAAAAACGCCTCGTCGCGCAACGTTGCGCCGGTGACCGCCTCAATCTGCGTGGCAAAATCGGCGTAATGTTGAGTGGTGGCCCAGATCATGAAGATCAGATGCTGAGGGTCGACCGGCGCCAGTTTCCCGCTATCGACCCAGCCAGAGACAATCGCCGACTTTTCATCCACCAGCGCTTTCAGATCGCCGGTCAGCTCGCCCATCAGCAGCGGCGCGCCCTGTAGCATCTCCAGACAAAACAGCCTGGAGGCCTGCGGATAATCGCGCGACACCTCCAGCTTGAGGCGAATATATTCGCGGATAGCGACCAGCGGGCTGATATCTTCGCGAAACGCCCTCAGCGGCGCCAGCCAGATGGTGAGGATCTGCTGCAGCACGGCGACATACAGCGCCTCTTTCGACGGGTAGTAATAGAGTAGATTCGTTTTCGATACCCCGGCCAGCTCTGCAACCTGCTCAAGCCGCGTACCGTGGATACCAAACTGGGAAAATGCGTCCAGCGCAGCGGCCAGGATAGCCTCTTTCTTTGCGCTCACCGCCTGCGAACGCTTCCCGGTTTTTTTCACAGCGCCCTCTGCCATCATCATCTCCTTCTTTCAACGCCATCAGCATAGCAAAAGCCCAACCTTGACACGACCTTATGCACCCCAATTGCGCATGACTGCCGTTTTTTCGTGCACTCATTTTGACCATTTAGTCCACTTTTATCACCTTCATTTTAAGCAACCAATACGCAACACATTAATAACATTGATTTTTGCAAAACTGGCATTCCCTTTGCTTTAGCTTTCTGGCGAGGTGACCCAGGAGATGCAGGATGCAGCACCGCGCGCCTTCTTCGTCAACGATTGCAGAGAGGTACGTATGAAAATTGGTGTCTTCGTTCCGATTGGTAATAACGGCTGGTTGATTTCAACCCATGCCCCGCAGTACATGCCGACGTTCGAACTGAATAAAGCGATCGTCCAGAAAGCGGAGCATTACCATTTTGATTTTGCGCTGTCGATGATCAAACTGCGCGGTTTCGGCGGCAAAACCGAGTTCTGGGATCATAACCTCGAATCCTTCACCTTAATGGCCGGCCTGGCCGCGGTGACCTCGCGGATCCAGATCTACGCCACCGCCGCGACGCTCACGCTGCCGCCGGCCATTGTCGCCCGGATGGCCTCCACCATCGACTCTATCTCCGGCGGCCGCTTCGGCGTCAATCTGGTGACCGGCTGGCAAAAACCGGAATATGAGCAGATGGGCATCTGGCCCGGCGACGATTATTTCGCCCGCCGCTACGACTATCTCACCGAATATGTCCAGGTGCTGCGCGACCTGTGGGGCACCGGGCGCAGCGACTTTAAAGGCGACCACTTCACGATGAACGACTGTCGCGTCAGCCCGCAGCCGTCGCAGCCGATGAAAGTGATCTGCGCCGGGCAAAGCGACGCGGGCATGGCCTTCTCCGCCCAGTATGCCGACTACAACTTCTGCTTCGGCAAAGGGGTCAATACCCCGACCGCCTTTGCGCCGACCGCCGCGCGCATGATGCAGGCGGCGGAAAAGACCGGTCGCGACGTGGGCTCCTATGTGCTGTTCATGGTCATCGCCGATGAAACCGACGAAGCGGCCCGCGCCAAATGGGAGCACTACAAGGCGGGAGCCGATGACGAAGCGCTGGCCTGGCTCACCGAACAAAGCCAAAAAGACACCCGCTCCGGCAGCGACACCAACGTCCGCCAGATGGCCGACCCGACCTCGGCGGTCAATATCAATATGGGAACGCTGGTGGGCTCCTACGCCAACGTCGCCCGAATGCTCGACGACGTCGCCTCCGTCCCCGGCACCGACGGCGTCCTGCTGACGTTTGATGATTTTCTTTCTGGCATCGATGCCTTTGGCCAGCGCATTCAGCCGCTGATGCGCTGCCGTGACCATATTGCCACCGTTACCCGCGAGGTTGCCTGATGATTACGCTTTCCGCCCGTCCGGAATCCCTGACCTTCCCGGCGCAAAATAGCGCGCTGATCGTCGTCGATATGCAAAACGCCTATGCCAGCCAGGGAGGATATCTCGATCTTGCCGGGTTTGATGTCTCCGCCACCCGGCCGGTTATCGACAACATTAATAACGCCGTTGCCGCGGCCCGCGCCGCCGGCATGCTGATCATCTGGTTCCAGAACGGCTGGGATGAGGAGTATATGGAAGCCGGTGGCCCGGGCTCGCCGAACTACCACAAATCTAACGCTCTGAAGACCATGCGCCGTCGTCCTGAACTGCAGGGCAAGCTGCTGGCTAAAGGCGGCTGGGATTATCAACTGGTCGATGAGCTGCAGCCCCAGCCCGGCGATGTGGTGCTGCCGAAACCGCGCTACAGCGGCTTTTTCAACACTCAGCTGGACAGTATTTTGCGCAGCCGCGGCATTCGCCACCTGATCTTTACCGGCATCGCCACCAATGTTTGCGTGGAGTCCACCCTGCGCGACGGCTTCTTCCTCGAGTATTTCGGCGTCGTGCTGGAAGACGCCACCCACCAGGCGGGCCCGGCCTTCGCCCAGCAGGCTGCACTGTTCAATATTGAGACCTTCTTTGGCTGGGTCAGCGACGTCGCCAGCTTCTGCGATGCGCTGGCCCCGGCCGCCCCGCTATCTTTCCCGGAGGAGAAACGTTATGCCTAAACAGGTGATTATTCCGCCCGGCACCACCACGCCGATTGCCCCTTTCGTCCCTGGCACCCTGGCCGATGGGGTGGTGTATGTCTCCGGCACCCTGCCGTTTGACAAGCAAAATAACGTGGTCCACATCGGCGACCCAAAGGCGCAAACCCGTCACGTTCTGGAAACGATCAAAACGGTGATCGAAACGGCGGGTGGCAGCATGGAGGATGTGACGTTCAACAGCATCTTTATCACCGACTGGAAAAACTACGCCGCGATTAACGAAGTCTATGCCGAGTTCTTCCCGGGAGATAAACCGGCGCGCTTCTGCATTCAGTGCGGGCTGGTCAAGCCGGAGGCGCTGGTAGAGATAGCGACCGTCGCCCATATCGGAAAAGCAGCATCATGAAACTGAATATCTCCCCGCCCCCCTTTGAGGGTGCACCGACGGTCGTGCTGAGCGCCGGCTTAGGCGGTGCGGGCAGCTACTGGCTGCCGCAGCGCGCGGCGCTGGAACAATGGTATCAGCTGGTGAGCTATGATCAAAACGGCACCGGTGAAAACGCCGGGCCGCTGCCCGCCGGCTACAGCATGGCGACCATGGCGCAGGAGCTCAATCAGGCGCTGCAGGCGGCGGGAATATCCCGCTTTGCCCTGGTGGGTCACGCCCTGGGGGCGCTGATTGCCCTGCAGCTGGCGCTGGACTTTCCGCAGGCGGTCAGCGGCCTGGTGTTGGTCAACGGCTGGCTAACCCTGTCTCCCCACACCCGCCGCTGTTTTCAGGTACGCGAGCGTCTGCTGCACGCGGGCGGTGCCCAGGCGTGGGTCGAAGCACAGCCTTTATTTCTCTACCCGGCGGAGTGGATGGCCGCGCGGATGCCGAGGCTAGAGGCGGAAGATGCTCTCGCCCTCAGCCATTTTCAGGGCAAGGAGAATCTGCTCAAGCGGCTGCAGGCGTTGAAGCAGGCCGACTTTTCTCGCCGGGCGTCCGCCGTGGCATGCCCGACCCTGATCGTCAGCGCCCATGACGATCTGCTGGTTCCTGCCTCCTGCTCGCGCACGCTACAAGCGGCGATCGCGGGCAGCCAGCGGGTCGAGATGGCCTGGGGCGGCCACGCCTGCAACGTGACCGATGCCGACACCTTCAACCCTATTTTATGCAACGGGCTGGCCGCCATGCTGGCCTGATATCAGGAGAATCTATGAGCGAAAGCATTAGCCAAAGCGCGCGCGACAGTCTGTTTACTCACGCCCGTACCCACAATGGCTGGCTGGATAAACCGGTCAGCGATAGCCTGCTGCACGAAATATACGATCTGATGAAAATGGGGCCGACCTCCGCCAACTGCTCCCCCGCACGGATCCTGTTTGTCCGCACGCCGGAAGGAAAGGAGAAACTGCGTCCGACGCTCTCCAGCGGCAACCTCGAAAAAACCCTGCGCGCGCCGGTGACCGCCATCGTGGCCTGGGATCGCGCCTTCTACGATCGCCTGCCGACGCTGTTCCCCCACGGCGATGCCCGCAGCTGGTTCACCTCCAGTCCGCAGCTGGCGGAAGAGACCGCCTTTCGCAACAGCTCTCTGCAGGCGGCATATCTGATTTTCGCCTGCCGCGCCCTTGGCCTGGATACCGGCCCGATGTCAGGGTTTGACCGCGATAAGGTTGATGCTGCGTTCTTTGCCGACAGCGGCTGGAAGAGCAACCTGTTGATTAATATTGGTTATGGCGACACTGCCAAACTGTATGGCCGCCTGCCGCGCCTGTCCTTTGATGATGCCTGCCAGCTGGCGTAAGGAGCCACTATGTCCGTAGCGGATAAACAGAGTTTTCGTGACGCCATGGCCCAGGTCGGCGCGGCGGTCAACGTGATTACCACCGATGGCCCGGCGGGTCGCGCCGGATTTACCGCCAGCGCGGTCTGTAGCGTCACCGATACGCCGCCAACGCTGCTGGTCTGTCTCAACCGCTCCGCCTCGGTGTGGCCAACCTTCCGCCAGCACCAGGCGCTGTGCGTCAACACCCTGGCGGCTGGCCAGGAGTCGCTCTCCAACGTCTTTGGCGGTAAAACGCCGATGGCGGAGCGTTTCGCCGCCGCCGAATGGCAAACCGGTCTCACCGGCTGCCCGCGCCTGGTCGATGCGCTGGTCAGCTTCGATTGTCGTATCAACCAGATAGTCAGCGTCGGCACCCACGACATTTTGTTCTGTGAAGTGGCCGCCATCGTCAGACATCCAGAGCCGCGCGGGCTGATGTGGTTCGACCGCGGCTACCACACGCTTATGCGTCCAGCCTGTTAACTTCAAACCCGGGATATCATCATGGCACTTTTCGATTTTCCTCGCTGGCAGTTGACCTCCCCTTCCGCCGCGTCCGGCGTGGTGGCCCCCGATGAACGCCTCTCCGTCGGACAAACGATGGTCATGGGCGTCCAGCACGCGGTCGCCATGTTTGGCGCCACCGTGCTGATGCCCATCCTGATGGGGCTGGATCCTAACCTGGCGATTTTATTGTCCGGTATCGGCACGCTGCTGTTTTTCCTGGTAACCGGCGGTCGGGTGCCAAGCTACCTGGGCTCCAGCGCCGCCTTCATCGGCGTGGTTATCGCCGTCACCGGCTTTAATGGTCAGGGACTCAATCCGCACCTTAGCGTCGCCCTCGGAGGAATTATCGCCTGCGGCCTGGTGTATACCCTGATTGGCGTGGTGGTGATGAAAATCGGTACCCGCTGGATTGAACGACTGATGCCGCCGGTGGTGACCGGCGCGGTGGTGATGGCCATTGGGCTCAATCTCGCCCCCATCGCCGTACACAGCGTCTCCGCCTCCGCCTTCGATGGCTGGATGGCGGTGCTGACCGTACTCTGTATCGGACTGGTGGCGGTCTTTACCCGCGGGATGATCCAGCGGCTGCTGATTCTCGTCGGCCTGATCGTTGCCTGCGGGCTGTACGCGCTGCTGGCGAATCTCCTCGGGTTGGGTAAACCGCTCGACTTTACCTTACTGCACCAGGCGGCGTGGTTCGGGCTGCCGCACTTTACCGCCCCGACCTTTGACGGCCAGGCGATGATGCTGATAGCCCCGGTGGCGGTGATTCTGGTGGCGGAAAACCTGGGGCATCTGAAAGCGGTCGCCGGCATGACCGGACGCAATATGGACCCTTATATGGGACGGGCGTTCGTCGGTGACGGGCTGGCGACGATGCTCTCCGGCGCGGTAGGCGGCAGCGGCGTGACCACCTATGCGGAAAATATCGGCGTGATGGCGGTGACCAAAGTCTATTCCACCCTGGTGTTTGTTGCCGCCGCGCTGATTGCCATTTTACTCGGCTTTTCACCGAAGTTTGGCGCGTTGATCCATACGATCCCCGGGCCGGTTATCGGCGGCGCGTCGATCGTGGTCTTTGGCTTGATTGCGGTCGCCGGCGCCCGTATCTGGGTACAGAATCGGGTTGACCTGAGTCAGAACAGCAATCTGATCATGGTGGCGGTCACGCTGGTGCTCGGTGCCGGAGATTTCGCCCTGTCGCTGGGCGGGTTTACCCTTGGCGGGATCGGAACGGCCACCTTTGGCGCGATTTTACTTCACGCGCTGCTGAACCGCCGCGCACGTGAAGCAGAACAGCCCGACGTCACCCCCGTTTAAAACGCTATGCTTACGGGGCGGCTAAGAACGTGTCGCCCCACAATCTCATGCGCTGCCAGGGGGGCTCGCGACAGGCAATAAAAACCGCCGGCGGAGGCCGGCGGCGAGGAGGATGTGGCAGGTGCCGAGGAGAGTAGAGCCACATCAAACACAGTCAGCCGGGCAGGTCAGCTATGACGATTGCCGTGACTGTTTTTCCCCCCTTTTTTGCCGGCTTCCGAGGCGCGCTGAGGATCGTTTTTGAAGTTCCCCCCGCTATGCTGGCCACCCTTACGACCTGCTTCTGATGCTCTTTCACGATCCTCAGCAAAGTTGCCGGAACCGCCACGATGGTTTGCCATCACTGACCTCCACTTGGTTAGACATCATCTTGCATTGCGTACAATACGAAGCCGCGACTCAGCGGCATATGGCATGGCCATTTTTCGTATTGCGTGCTGTTAAGCGTAGTGAAGGAAACTCATTCACCAGACAAATAGTAACATTCTGTAATAATTTGACGGCCACAACGGATTTACCGCCGCCCGCGCCGCGCTAAGCGTCTCTTATGGCTGATGAAAAGCGGGCAGATAAAGATGTTTCTTTTTGCGACAAACGCGTTCTTTGCAATTTTGTTATAAATCAAATAAATGATTGTTAGATTTGCACTCTTAGCCAGAGGCCTTATCTTTAAAGGTAGCCAGTCGTTTGGCTGGTCTCTAACGCAACCGAGGAGTGATGCAAATGGCTAAAATTCTGGTGCTTTATTATTCAATGTATGGACACATCGAAACCATGGCTCACGCTGTCGCCGAAGGGGCGAACAAAGTAGACGGCGTTGAGGTGGTCGTGAAGCGCGTGCCGGAAACTATGCAAGCTGAGGCGTTCGCCAAAGCAGGCGGGAAAACGCAGAATGCGCCCGTCGCCACGCCGCAGGAACTGGCAGAGTATGATGCCATCATCTTTGGTACCCCCACCCGTTTCGGCAATATGTCCGGACAAATGCGCACCTTCCTCGATCAGACCGGCGGCCTGTGGGCATCGGGCGCACTGTACGGCAAACTGGCCAGCGTCTTTAGCTCTACCGGTACCGGCGGTGGACAAGAGCAGACCATTACCTCTACCTGGACCACGCTTGCCCATCATGGGATGGTGATTGTCCCTATCGGCTACGGCGCCCAGGAGCTTTTTGATGTGTCGGCGGTGCGCGGCGGCACACCGTATGGCGCAACCACTATCGCCGGCGGCGATGGTTCTCGTCAGCCAAGTCAGGAAGAGCTGGCGATCGCCCGCTATCAGGGTGAACATGTCGCAGGACTGGCAGTTAAACTACACGGCTAACCTTCAGCAGGAGGATTTGCATGCCAACTCAAGAAGCGAAAGCCCACCACGTGGGTGAATGGGCTAGTTTACGAAATACCTCTTTAGAGATCGCCGAAGCGATTTTTGAATTAGCCAAATACGATGAAAAGCTAGCAGAGAAAATTTGGGAAGAAGGCAGCGATGAAGTGCTCTCTTTGGCCTTCGCGAAAACGGATAAAGACGCCCTTTTCTGGGGCGAACAGACCATCGAGCGCAAAAACGTGTAACCCGGAGTGCCCGGCGCATGACCGGGCCAACAAAACAAGACCCGGACCGACCAGCCATGGCCGGTCCGTTTTTTTTATTTCGCCGCGTCGTTCATCACCTGCTTAAAGGTCTCCATCGGACAGAAGCCGTTTGCATCCACCGGACAGCCGTTCAGCGCCAGGGTCACGCGCTGCGGCGGGGATTGCAGGGTTAAGGTTTCGGTATTGCGCAGCTGCGCCGTGCTTTGATACACATACTCAATTTTCATCAGCTCACGGTTGGCGCCGCTATCATGCCAGCGCTGGAAAACAATTTTCCCGCCGATCGGGGTCCGTTCATACTGGTCATGCAGCTGATAAGGTTTGAAGTCTAACGCCGTCAGCAGTGAGGCAATATTGGAATCGTGCCCCACCAGCAGCGTCACTTTCGCCGCCTGAGCGGGATCGCTGACCAGCGCTTTATCGATATATTTCACCAGCGGTTTAGCCACGTTGCGCGCCACTTCCGCCGAGGTGAACAGGCTATCCTGATAGCCGTTTTTCAGCTTCGACAACACCTGCCACTGTTTGTCGGTTTTTATCTCGCCCCACGCCACCTGATCCAGCGGATACCCTTCGTAATACTGCAGCGTGAAGGCATCAACCAGCGAGTTGCCCACCTTTAACGGCCCGGAAACGCCCGGTTCCTGCTGATATTTTGCGCTGAAGGTATCCTTGCCGTCGCTCAGCGAGCACTGCTGCTTCTCTTTGCAGGACGGTGAATTTTGATAGTCCGTCATCACTTCGAGTAGCTTGTAGCTGTCGGCCAGCTGCATGGTCTGCCGCTCTTTTTCCATCGCCTGTACGGCTTTTTCGCTGAAGGCGGCAGAATCGTCGGTAATCACCGGATTAAACGTCGGGTCCATGGTGCCCATTTGCGGCTGGTGATGAACCGTAACCCCACAGCCGGGGAACGCGCCGGTTATAAAGAACTGCGCGGTCGCCACGGTACGTTGCAGACTGTTGGCGTAGGCGTAAACGCTATTCTCCGCCGGACACTCGCCGCGGGTGACCAGCCCCTGCTGCGCCAGCCATTCGCGCATATAGTGCCCCATATAGACCTCAAGCACGCCGCCCTTAGTGGTCAGTTGACCGCCGGGCACATCCCACTCCGGCCATGATTTCGGCGTTGACTGCTCCAGCACGCTGCCGTTGTTGGCCAGCGGCGCGCGCAGGTTGTGGCGACTCATGATCAACACCTGCTGTAGCTGATAGCCCTGCGGTGCCGTCTGTTCCTCTGCCTGGGCAGCCGTCGATAACAATACGGCGCCGGCCACGACGCTGGCGAGTAGACTCTTTTGCATCCCTTAATCCTCAGTCAGTGATTATCATCGCTTTCATTGTGACAAATTGATGACATTTTTCCGCACGACGGCTCGCAAACTCACGCAACGGGAGAAACTTTTCGCAGCCCGGGGAAATAGTTTTATAATAAAACAACTGAAGCCACAGGAGCTCTCGTGAAACGTACTCGTCTGGAAAACAGCAGTTGCCCCATTGCCCGCTCACTTGACGTCATTGGCGACTGGTGGTCGCTACTCATTGTCCGCGATGCCCTGGGGGGGACCCGGCGCTTCAGCGAATTTCAAAAGCACCTTGGCATTGCTAAGAACATGCTCGCCGGGCGGCTAAAAATGCTGGTGGAAGAAGGTATTCTCACGATGCAGCCCGCTTCGGACGGTAGCGCGTGGCAGGAGTACGTGCTTACCGAAAAGGGGCGTGGGCTGCAAACTGTGCTGGTGGCGCTGGCGCAATGGGCCGACGAGTATCTGTTGACGCCCGACGAACCCGCCACCGTGTTGATTGATAATCTCACGCGCCAGCCGCTGCGCAAGCTGGTGCTACAGTCCGCCGATGGCCGGACGCTCCGCCCCGACGATATCACCGCCAGACTGCCTCTAACAGACTGATTTTAATCATTATTACTTTTTAATCATTCCTCATAATAAAATAACCTCCGCCAATTGGTTGCATTATTAAACCATTTAACGCATGCTGAATTTGGTTTAATAATGCAACCATATTACTTGAGGTAACTCCATGACGACCCCTTCTTATACCGCTTTGATTACCGGCGCATCTTCCGGCATCGGCGCCCGCTATGCCGAACGTCTCGCCGCTCGCGGCTATCACCTGATTCTGGTCGCACGCCGGGAAGAACGTTTGCAGGCCCTCGCCCAAGAGCTGCAGCGCCAGTACAGCATCCGGGCCGACGTGCTCAAGGCAGACCTGAGCGAAGAAAGCGGTATCCGCGCCGTTGAAGCGCGCCTGCAATCGGATCCGACGATTGCGCTGGTGATTAACAACGCTGGCACGGCGAAAATGGGGGGGTTACTGACCACGGATGTGCGCGAACATCAGATGATTCATACCCTGAATACCACCGCTCTGCTGCGCCTGAGCTATGCGGCGTTGGCCGCCTTCAGCCCGCGAGGTCAGGGGACGCTGATCAATATCGCCTCCATTCTTGCGCTGCATGCGCTACCGGGCAGCGCCGTCTACAGCGCCAGCAAGGCGTGGGTGCTGAGCTTTACCCGCGCGCTTCAGGAGGAGTTTGCCGACAGCGGTTTGCGTATTCAGGCGGTGCTTCCGGCGGCAACCGCGACGGATCTGTGGCCCACCTCCGGCGTCGCTCTTGACGCACTGCCGGCAGGCTCGGTGATGACGACGGAAGATCTGGTGGACGCGGCGCTTAGCGGCCTTGATCAGGGCGAAAATATCACCCTGCCGCCGGTTCACGATCTGGCGCTCTGGACCCATTACGACCAGGCGAGGCTCGCGCTGTTCGGCAGCGCACGCACCGGCCAACCGGCGCCGCGCTATCGCCGGGCTTAACGTTTGAGCAGGTGGCCGTGCTGACTCATCCACTCCGCCAGCGGCTGAAGTGCGCTGCGCATCGACAGTCCCAGGTCAGTTATCTGATATTCAACGCGGGGGGGAATTTCGGGATAGACGCAGCGCGACACCAGCCCGCGCTGCTCGAACAACCGCAGCTGGCGGGTCAGCTCTTTTTGCGTAATCGGCGCCGCCGCGCGCAGCAGTTCGCCGAAGCGCACCGGCGCATTAAGGACAATCAGCCGGTAGAGAATCGGGATCGCCCACTTCCCGGCAATCAGATTAACAAAATCGGTCATCGGGCAAGCATGCTGCACGAAATTATTTTCCCCGACGCGCGCCGCTGTCTTCGCCATAGCACACCTTTCGCCTCATTAGTATCCAATTGGTACCTGGTATCCTTTGGATACTAAAGCTTTTATAGTCCCTTTTCCACATCACTATCAGGAGAAGGTAATGGGACGTTTAGCAGGAAAATATGCGCTGATAACCGGCGGGACCAGCGGGATTGGTCTCGCTACGGCGCAGACGTTTATCGCCGAAGGGGCGCAGGTGGCGGTGACAGGGCGTAATCCGGTCGCCCTTGAGCAGGCGCAGGCGCTACTGGGTAACAATGGCTGGGTCATCGCCGCCGATTCCGGCGACGCCGCCGGGCAGCGCCAGCTGGCCGCAACCCTCGCCGACCGCTGGCCGCAGCTGGATGTGGTGTTCGTCAACGCCGGTGATGTCACCCATGCTCCCTTCGGCGACTGGCGCGAAGTGGAGTGGGATCGATTGATGAATATCAACCTGAAAGGGCCGTTCTTCTTGCTGCAGGCGCTGCTGCCGCTGCTCGCCAACCCGGCGTCGGTCATTCTTTGCGGGTCGGTCAGCGCCCATATCGGCCTGCCCACCAGCAGCGCCTATGCCGCCAGTAAAGCCGGGCTGCTGTCGCTGGCGCGTACCCTGTCGGCGGAGCTGCTACCGCACGGTATCCGGGTGAATGGCCTGAGTCCGGGCCCCGTGCGCACCCCGGCGCTGGATAAACTCGGCCTCAGCGCCCAGGCCTTGAGCGACCTGCAGGAGGAGATCAAAAACCTGGTGCCGCTGGGACGGATGGGCACGCCGCAGGAGCTGGCCAACGCCGCCCTGTATCTGGCATCGGATGAGTCCAGCTACGTACTCGGCAGCGAACTGCGGGTGGATGGCGGCACGGGAAATCTCTGAGCCGGCGGCGGCGGGCGTTACTCCGGTAGCGGTACCGCCGCCAGCGTGCAGATCGCCTCATGCTCGCCGCCGCGACGATCGACCATCACCACTTTGTCCCCCGCTTTTTTGCCTTCACAGGGTTTTAGCACCTGATCCATGATTCGTTCGCGGGTTTGTTGGCGATCTGACTCCGCTGCGCCGGCAAATGAAGTCAGGATAAGAGTCAGCCCAACCAGGCCGACGATATGTTGATTACGCATGCATTACTCTCAGACAATTCTTACTCAAATGCAGGGTATCAGCCCGCGGGCCGTACGTCTGTAAAATCACTTAACGGAGTGTTACCCGATCGACGAAACGGCGCTTCAGACCGGTCAGTATGATTTTATCATCCTGATTTTTTTCGATTTTAACCGTAAAACGAGTCATATTTCGGACACATCCTGATGCTATCTTACACGTAACTTAATAGAGTTCATGGTTTTCAACTCAAGCCCAGGATCGCTTATGTCCGGTATTATTCTCATTGTTGTCGCGGTCATTTTGCTGGGAGTGGCGATTTACAGTCTGGTGTCATACGTCAAAGAACGCCGCGCCAGCCAGCTCCCGACCCATAAGAAGAAAAAATAGCCCCTCCCGAGGTACCACGTTGCGCCACGACGCATCCAGGAAGAATAAAAGCAGGCGTTATGCCTGCTTTTATTCTTTACTTCCTGTTCAGTCTGAACGGTTACGACTCCCAGGCCTGCTCCGCTTTACGGGCGTCAAACTGCGGCGGAGGCTGACGGAAGCGACGGGTCAGCCAGGTCAGATACAGCAGCCCTAACGCCGCCCACACCAGACCCAGGGTCAATGATGTTGCCTCCAGGTTAACCCACAGGACCGCTACCGTCGCCGCGCCAATTAGCGGCAGAATCAGGTAGTGCACGCGATCCTTCCACGTTTTGTTATAGCCTTTACGCCGCCAGAAGTGGTTGAACACCGACAGGTTGACGAAGGTAAACGCCACCAGCGCGCCAAAGTTAATCAGCGCCGTCGCGGTCACCAGATCAAAGAACAGCGCCGACATCGCCACCACGCCCACCATCAACACGTTGAGGGCCGGGGTCCGCCATTTCGGATGGACATAGCCAAAAATACGCTCCGGAAAGACGTTATCGCGCCCCATGACATACAGCAGGCGGGAGACGCTGGCGTGCGACGCCAGCCCCGACGCCAGCGTGTTGACGAAGGTGGTACAGAGGAAAATCGACTGGAACAGTTTCCCGCCGACGTACAGCGCAATTTCCGGCAGCGCCGCATCCGGATCCTTAAAGCGGCTGATATCGGGGAAAAAGAGCTGCATAAAGAAGGAGGCGACGATAAAGATAATCCCGCCATAGACCGCCGTCAGGAAAATGGCTTTCGGAATGGTGCGTGCGGCATCCGGCGTCTCTTCCGACAGCGTAGTGACCGCATCAAAACCGAGGAACGAGAAACAGACAATCGTCGCCCCGGTGATAATCGGAATCAGATGGGCATTCTGGCTGATAAACGGTTGCAGCGACCAGACGGTCCCGACCCCTTCACCCTTATGCAGCCCCTGCACCACCAGGAAAATAAAGACGACCATGATCGCAATCTGCACCAGCACAAACAGCGTATTGAAGTTGGCCACCAGATTGACGCTTTTGATATTCGCCGCGGTCAGAATCGCCACAAACCCCACCACCCACACCCACGGCGGAACTTCCGGAAACAGCGCCGACAGATAGATCTTCGCCAGTAGCACGTTGATCATCGGTAAAAAGAGATAATCCAGCAGTGAAGACCAGCCCACCATAAAACCCACGTGCGGGCTGATCGACTTCTGCGCATAGGTATACGCCGACCCGGCCTCCGGGAACTGTCGCACCAGCTTACCGTAGCTGATGGCGGTGAACAGCACCCCGGCCAGCGCCAGAAGATAGGACGCGGGAACGTGGCCGTTACTGATTCCCGAGACAATACCAAAGGTATCAAACACCGTCATCGGGGTGAGATAGGCCAGCCCCATCATCACCACCTGCCAGAGCTTGAGCGACTTGCGCAAACGCGGTTTCCCCGCCGCGGATGAGATGTCGAGAGAAGTGTTAGCAGCCATAGTTATACCCCCCCATGTAAACGTGGGTTTGCGGGCGCAATGACCGGGTAACAAACCTGCTTAGCAAGGGGGTAAGGCATAAATAATCGGTTAAAACGTTTCGGCATACGGCGGTTGATTTCGCGTTATTACGGCATGCATCGCGGCCTTCATGGCCTCCTTCTCCCTGCGGATATTTGAACATCGGCGTCATCTCTTACCTCGTCACACACTGTGTCGTTAACTGAAGCCCCGTTATCGCCTGCGCTCCTTTACGCGACATCCGGGAAATGGCTGGACTCCCAGCAAAAACGTCCGACCAGGCTCCGCTCAGGCCGTATGATGCTACTTGTCTATCAAATCTACAGGCCCCTTGCGGGGCGGCAATCAGGCGTTTTTCAACATCCACTCAATTTCTGTTTCTGTGATAAGACGCTCAAACTGCAGTAATTCGTCATGTTTACAGGCGTGGTAAACGTGGCAGAAACGTTCCCCCAGGCGCTCACGCAGGCTATCGTTTTGCATAAACTCCCACAGCGCATCGCTTTGACGGATCGGGAACGGCAGCCCTTCCTGTTCCAGACCGTTGCCTTCCACCTCTTCCTGCAACGGCAGCGTATTGTCCAGACCGTGCAAGATGCCGGCAAAGATCGCCGCCATCACCAGATACGGGTTGGCGTCGGCCCCCGCCACGCGATACTCCACCCGGTGATTCTGGCGATCGCCGCAGGGGATCCGCAGCGCCACCGTCCGGTTGTTATGCCCCCAGGAGGCCTGCGTCGGCACATACATACCCGGCTGGAAGCGGCGGTATGAGTTGACGTTTGGCGCCAGCAGCGCCATCGACGCCGGCATCAGGTCAATCATCCCGGCGAGCGCGCGTTTCAGCAGCGCAGAATCTTCGCCATTGGCATCCGCGAGAACGTTTTCGCCCTTGTTGTTTTGCATGCTGATATGGATATGCATCCCGCTACCGGCATGCTCTTCATAAGGCTTGGCCATAAAAGTGGCATGCATCTTATGCTTCTCTGCCATCAAACGCACGAGGCGTTTTAACGCCAGCGCATCGTCGCAGGCATCCAGCACGTTATCGGTGTGATGAAGGTTGATTTCGAACTGACCCGGAGACGCTTCCGCCACCGCGCCATCGGCCGGAATCAGCTGCAGCTGGGCCAGCTCATCAATGTCGTTGAGCACGTCGGCGAAGTGGTTGAGGTTATCCACGGAGTAGACCTGGCTTTGGGTGTTGCGATCGCCGGTACCCGGCGCGCAAGGCGGCTGGAGATAGCCTTCCGCATCGCGTTTACGATCGAGTAAATAGAACTCCAGCTCTACCGCTACCACGGGGAACAACCCACGCTGGCGCAGCTGCTGCCAGAGTCGATTGAGAACGTTCCGCGGCTCAACGTCAAAGGGAGCGCCATCTTCATCAACCATGGTCAGCTGCAGCTGCGCGATAGACTCCGGGTCGGCGGCAGAAGGGGTTAAGGTGCCCGGTACCGGTACGCAGGTACAGTCCGGTTCCCCCATCTCCTGGCCCAGACCGGCCTCTTCCACCACATTCCCCAGAATATCCATGGCAAAAACGGAGGCCGGGAAGTAGCACCCTTTTTCCAGTTTGCTCAGGCTGGATACCGGGATGCGCTTACCGCGGAAACAGCCGTTCAGATCGGTCAGCAGCACATCGACGTACTGCGTATTCGGATACTGCTCAAGGTAGCGCTTCACTTCCCAGGTGAATGCGCTGCCCCGTCTCTCTTCTGACTGCTGAACAAAATTCTCAACTTCTACAATATTGGTTTCCATCATTCACCGCCGTTGTGTTGGTTTCGGAGCCGGGCTTTCTTGCCGTTAAATATAATGTCCACCATTCGAATGTGTATGCAAACAAAATGTTTGTCAAATGTTAAATTAAGTTTGCAAACGGCAATTCTCACTGCTAGATTGAGAAAATATTGAACGATATGGCCATTTAAAGCGCTAAACGGTCATAATTTAGTCCACTTTGTGAGGGCGATCATGGAAAATATAATGTACAAGCCAGTTATTGGTGTCGTGATGTGCAGGAACAGGCTGAAGGGTCACCAGACCCAGACCCTGCAAGAAAAATACCTGAATGCAATAATTAACGCCGGTGGATTGCCGATTGCCCTGCCGCATGCGCTGGCCGAACCGGAACTGCTTGCCGCGTTGTTACCACAACTGGACGGCATTTACCTGCCGGGCAGCCCCAGCAATGTGCAGCCGCACCTTTATGGTGAAAACGGCGATGAGCCTGACGCCGATCCCGGGCGTGATCTTCTGAGCATGGCACTGATAAACGCCGCACTCGAAAGGCGCATCCCCATTTTCGCCATCTGCCGTGGGTTACAGGAACTGGTTGTCGCCACCGGTGGGACTCTGTATCGTCGTCTTTTCGAGCAGCCGGAGCTCCTCGAACATCGCGAAGATGCGGAACTGCCGGTAGAGCAGCAATATGCGCCGTCTCACGAAGTACAGGTTCAGCAAGGAGGATTACTTTCACAGTTAATACCGGGCTGCAACACGTTTTGGGTAAACTCGCTACATGGGCAGGGAGCAAAGACACTAAGCTCGCGTCTGCGCGTCGAAGCCCGTTCTTCCGATGGGCTGGCAGAAGCGGTCAGCGTCAATGACCACCCCTTCGCGCTGGGGGTACAGTGGCATCCGGAATGGAACAGTAGTGAATACGCCCTGTCGCGTTTGTTGTTTGAAGGTTTTATCACCGCCTGTCAGAACCGCATGGCTGAAAAGCCGCGGCTCTGACCATTACAGTTAAGGAAATGCAAATATGAGCGATGACGGACTGGCGCCAGGAAAACGTCTGTCAGCGATCCGCCAACAGCTGGGTCTCTCACAACGTCGTGCCGCCGAACTGTCTGGGTTAACACATAGTGCCATCAGTACCATAGAACAGGACAAAGTCAGTCCTGCCATCAGTACGCTGCAAAAGCTGCTGAAAGTTTATGGGCTGTCGCTCTCGGAATTCTTTTCTGAACCAGAAAAACCTGATGAACCGCAGGTGGTTATTAATCAGGATGACCTTATCGAAATCGGCAGTCAGGGGGTTTCGATGAAGCTGGTGCATAACGGAAATCCGAACCGTACGCTGGCGATGATTTTTGAAACTTACCAGCCTGGAACCACAACCGGGGAGAGGATCAAACATCAAGGTGAGGAAATTGGCACCATACTGGAAGGTGAAGTCGTACTGGTCATCAATGGTCAGTCGTATCATCTGGTTGCTGGGCAAAGCTATGCCATAAATACCGGCATACCGCACAGTTTCAGCAATACTTCGGCCGGCATTTGCCGAATTATCAGTGCCCATACCCCCACCACATTCTGATTTTTTAGCCTGAGCAGGTTTCAGGCTTTCTTCTGGCCTGCTCCGTCGGATGCCCTGTTTCCGGCGGAGCGAAGAACACGCAAATAATACGCAGCGTAGTGCGGAATCTTATTTCCTGCTGGCCGCAATAATACGCGCAAATAAAACGCGCTAAAGACGGTATCTGACTCCGGGGACGCCCTGCGCCCTGTGCTGTCTGAAATGCCCACTATTCGATTATGTGATTAAGGAGTCTTATATGGATTTCAAACATCTGGCCTGGTGGCAGGATAAAGCGAAAAGCATGGAGATTGAAACGCGGTTATTTATTAATGGCGAATACTGCTCTGCTGTCGATAATACCACGTTTGAAACCATCGACCCTGCCGCCCAGCACACGCTGGCGCACGTCGCCCGCGGTAAAAAGGCCGACGTCGACCTCGCCGTTCAGGCCGCGCGCCGCGTCTTTGAATGCGGCGACTGGTCACAGGCATCACCCGCGAAGCGTAAAGCGGTGCTCAATAAGCTGGCGGACCTGATGGAAAGCCACCGTGAAGAGCTGGCGCTGCTGGAGACCCTCGATACCGGAAAGCCGATCCGCCACAGCCTGCGCGACGATATCCCCGGCGCTGCCAGGGCCATCCGCTGGTATGCGGAAGCCATCGACAAAGTGTATGGCGAAGTCGCGCCGACCGGCGTCAATGAGCTGGCGATGATCGTCCGCGAACCGGTAGGCGTGATTGCCGCCGTGGTCCCGTGGAATTTCCCGCTGCTGCTGGCCTGCTGGAAACTCGGCCCGGCGCTGGCTACCGGCAATAGCATCGTGCTTAAACCGTCTGAGAAATCACCGCTCACCGCCCTGCGTCTTGCAGGCCTGGCGAAAGAAGCCGGGCTGCCGGACGGTGTGCTGAACGTGATCAGCGGTTTTGGCCATGAAGCGGGCCAGGCCCTGGCGCTGCACCCGGACGTCGAGGTCATCACCTTTACCGGCTCCACCCGCACCGGCAAACAGCTGTTAAAAGATGCCGGCGACAGCAATATGAAGCGCGTCTGGCTGGAAGCCGGCGGTAAAAGCGCCAATATCGTCTTTGCCGACTGCCCGGATCTGCAAAAAGCGGTCAACGCCACCGCCGGCGGCATCTTCTACAACCAGGGCCAGGTGTGCATCGCCGGGACCCGCCTGCTGGTTGAAGACAGCATTGCCGATGAGTTCCTCAGCCGTCTGCAGGAGCAGGCTCGCCTCTGGCAGCCGGGCAACCCGCTCGACCCCAACACCACCATGGGCATGTTGATTGATAACACCCATGCCGACAGCGTCCACAGCTTTATCCGCGTGGGTGAGAGTCACAGCACCTTACTGATCGATGGGCGGAAAAATCCGTGGCCGGCCGCCGTCGGCCCGACCATTTTTGTCGATGTCGATCCGGCCTCTCCTCTGAGCCGGGAAGAGATTTTCGGCCCGGTACTGGTGGTTACCCGCTTCACCTGCGAAGAAGAGGCGTTACGGCTTGCCAACGACAGCCATTACGGCCTGGGCGCCGCGGTCTGGACGCGCGATCTTTCCCGCGCCCACCG
The DNA here is from genome assembly GCF_056521145.1 of Klebsiella sp. CSG-1. Lineage (NCBI taxonomy): Bacteria > Pseudomonadati > Pseudomonadota > Gammaproteobacteria > Enterobacterales > Enterobacteriaceae > Klebsiella > Klebsiella sp. CSG-1. The sequence goes on from NZ_JBWNLD010000010.1 coordinate 141,369, forward strand.
CATGAGCCGGCGCCTGAAAGCGGGCTCCGTTTTTGTGAACAACTATAACGATGGTGATATGACCGTCCCGTTTGGCGGCTATAAGCAAAGCGGAAACGGACGCGATAAGTCTCTGCACGCGCTGGAAAAATTCACCGAACTGAAAACGATTTGGATGACTCTGGAGTCTTAATTATGACCGAACATACCACCAGTTATTACGCCGCCAGCGCCAACAAATACGCACCGTTTCCGACGCTGAGCGAATCCATCAGCTGCGATGTCTGCGTGGTCGGCGGCGGCTACACCGGCCTCTCTTCCGCCTTACATCTTGCCGAAATGGGCTATGACGTGGTGCTGCTGGAAAGCGCCCGGATCGGCTTTGGCGCCAGCGGGCGCAACGGCGGCCAGCTGGTAAACTCCTACAGCCGCGATATCGACGTGATTGAAAAAACCTACGGACCGGACGCGGCAAGAATGCTCGGCAGCATGATGTTTGAAGGTGGCGAGATCATCCGCGAACGTATCCAGCGCTATCAGATTCAGTGCGACTATCGTCCCGGCGGCCTGTTTGTGGCGATGAACCACAAACAGCTGGAAACCCTGGAAGAACAGAAAGCGAACTGGGAGCGCTACGGTAATAACCAGCTGGAGCTGCTGGACGCCAATGCCATCCGCCGCGAGGTCAACAGCGATCGTTACACCGGCGCCCTGCTCGATCATAGCGGTGGTCATATTCATCCTCTGAATCTGGCCATCGGCGAAGCGGATGCCATTCGTCTGAACGGCGGACGGATTTATGAACAATCGCCGGTCACCCGTATCCAGCACACCAGCCCGGCAGTGGTGAGCACCGCCAAAGGCCAGGTGACCGCCCGCTACGTGATCGTCGCCGGGAACGCCTACCTTGGCGACAAAGTGGAGCCGGAGCTGGCCAAACGCAGTATGCCGTGCGGTACCCAGGTGGTCACCACCGAGCCGCTGTCCGAGGAGGTCGCCCGCTCGCTGATCCCGAAAAATTACTGCGTGGAGGACTGCAACTATCTGCTGGACTACTACCGCCTGACCGGCGATAACCGTCTGCTGTACGGTGGTGGCGTGGTCTACGGCGCCCGCGATCCGGACGATGTTGAACGCCTGATCATGCCGAAGCTGCTGAAGACTTTCCCGCAGCTGAAAGGGGTGAAAATCGATTATCGCTGGACCGGCAACTTCCTGCTGACGCTTTCGAGGATGCCGCAGTTCGGTCGCCTGGACAACAACATCTATTACATGCAGGGCTACAGCGGCCACGGCGTCACCTGTACCCACCTCGCCGGTCGGCTGATTTCCGAGCTGCTGCGCGGGGATGCCGAGCGCTTCGACGCCTTTGCCAACCTGCCGCACTACCCGTTCCCGGGCGGACGAAGCCTGCGTATTCCGTTTACCGCAATGGGCGCGGCGTACTACAGCCTGCGCGACCGCCTCGGGGTGTAAGCCGGTACGCCGCCTGGGGTCGATAACTGCCGCCGGGTTCGTTGATCCCGCGCCCGGCGCGCCTTCGACGGCGCCAGGGCACCGTTTACTGGCGCCGGCTGTTTGACCGCACGCCCGGCAGCACCCGCCGCCGGGCGTGTTCTCGTCTTACGCATCAGGTTTCGCGGCTCACGATGCATTGCTGTGGATAGTGCTGCTGAAAGTAGTGGCGTAAAAACTCTACCGTGGCCCGGATTTTCGCCGAGGTCGCCAGCCGCGACACATACACCGCCCAGATATTGGCCGGTTGAGAATATTCCGGCAGCAGATGCACCAGGTGGCCGCTGGCGATGTTGTCACGGACATCCCACCACGAGCGTAGCGAGATCCCCTGCCCGTCCAGACACCACTGATGCACGATCTCCCCGTGGTTAGAGGAGAGCGGGCCGGTCACCTTAATGGCCTGCTCCCCCTCTTTTCCGTGAAGCTGCCAGACGCCAAACGGCCGATCGCGCTCTTTAATCACCAGACAGGGCAAGGTCGCCAGATCGCTAAGCTGCCTGGGCTGCGGATAGCGGGCCAGAAACGCCGGCGAAGCGCAGAGAATCCGCTGATTGGTCGCCAGTTTACGGGCAATCAGATTGGGGGCGATATCGTCACCCACGCGAATATCGAGATCGACGCCTTCATTCACCAAATCTACCAGCCGGTCTGCAACATCAAACCGCAGCTCCAGCTGCGGATACTGACGAGCCAGCGCCGACAGCGCCGGTGCCACCACCCGGCGCCCAAAGCCAAAGCTGCTGATAATCTTCAGCGTCCCCTGCGGCACCTGACGCACATCGGACAGCTCATCCATCATCTGGTCGACGTCCTGCAAAATGCGCTGCGCCCATTCGTAGATGCGCTCGCCCTCTTCGGTAATCGTGACCCGCCGGGTGGTGCGGTGCAGCAGCAGCACATTCAGCGTCTGCTCAAGCAACGCAATGCGCTTGCTGACAAACGCGGGCGAAACGCCCAGCTCTTCGGCGGCTGAGGCAAAACCGGCGCGGCGGGCAACCAGCATAAACACGCGTAAATCATTTAGCAGCGGCAGATTATTCATGAACTGTGTTTTATGTTTCACCAGTTAGCGTGATTAATTATGAACCAGTCAATTATAGGATAGAAAGGAAGTCAATTTTCATCGCTGATAAGTGAGAACCGGTATGAAGAAAACCTGTCGTATTGCCGCCATCCCAGGGGACGGTATTGGTAAAGAAGTTCTGCCTGAAGGTATTCGCGTATTACACGCCGCGGCGGAACGCTGGGATTTGTCATTAAGCTTTGAACAGATTGAATGGGCCAGCTGCGACTATTACGCCCGCCACGGCAAAATGATGCCGGACGACTGGCATGAGCAGCTGAAGACCTTTGATGCTATCTATTTTGGCGCCGTCGGCTGGCCAGAAACCGTCGCGGATCACGTCTCACTGTGGGGCTCGCTGCTCAAGTTTCGCCGCGAGTTCGATCAGTACGTCAACCTGCGCCCGGTGCGCCTGTTTCCCGGCGTTCCCTGCCCGCTGGCGGGTAAAAAAGCCGGCGATATTGATTTCTACGTGGTGCGGGAGAATACCGAAGGGGAATACTCCTCGCTCGGTGGACGCGTGAACCCCGGGACCGAACATGAGATGGTGATTCAGGAGTCGGTATTCACCCGCCGCGGCGTAGACCGGATCCTGCGCTACGCCTTTGAGCTGGCGCAAAGCCGCCCGCGTAAGACCCTGACCTCCGCCACCAAATCCAATGGGCTGGCCATCAGTATGCCCTTCTGGGATGAGCGCGTAGAAGCCATGGCCCGGGAGTACCCTGACATCCGCTGGGATAAACAGCATATCGATATCCTGTGCGCCCGCTTCGTCCTCCAGCCGGAACGCTTCGACGTGGTCGTCGGCTCAAATCTGTTCGGCGATATCCTCTCCGATCTTGGCCCGGCCTGTACCGGCACTATCGGCATCGCCCCGTCGGCGAACCTGAATCCGCAGCGCACCTTCCCGTCGCTGTTCGAGCCGGTGCACGGCTCGGCGCCGGATATTTATGGCCAAAACATCGCCAACCCAATAGCCACTATCTGGGCCGGCGCCATGATGCTGGATTTCCTCGGCGCCGGCGACGCGCGCTATCAGGCGGCGCATGACGGTATTTTACTGGCCATTGAGCAGGTTATCGCCAGCGGGCCGAAAACGCCGGATATGAAGGGGAATGCCTCGACCCGGCAGGTCAGCGACGCCATTTGCCAGGCTATTTTGCGCTAACCCGCCTCCCCGGCGCCGTGCCGCCGGAGGAACTACAGATCCAGCTCGCGCTGCAATAACCCGGCGATGGCCTCGCTGCTGTCGGCGGTGACCAGCGCGTGACGAAACGCCTCATGCATAATGCGCCGCGCCAGGCGAGAGAAGATGCGCATATGCTGATCCCCGGCGGCATGTTTGTTCAGCGTCAGCATAATCACAAATTGCGCTTCGTCATCTCCCCACGCCACCGGCCGTGCCAGGCGAGCCACGCTGATGGTCGACTGCTCAATATGCTCCGACTTGCTGTGCGGGATAGCAAAGCTGAAGCCCAGCCCGGTGGAAAATACCGCTTCGCGCGCCCAGAGATCGGCCTCCAGCTTGCGCGGGTAGCGGCACCGCCCCGCCAACAGCAGATTGTCGGTCATGCCTTTCAGCACCTCTTCTTTACTGCGCCAGTCGCTGTTTAAGGTAATGCACTGCGTGGTAATCAGCGGCGCGTCCTGCTGAGCCATGCGGAACTGGGCCAATAAGTGTTCCACCTCCAGCGAGGTGCGACACTGCATGGCCTGGTTCAACAGCTGGCGACAGGCCCGGCTATCCAGCCGGGCCAGACGCGCTTTCGTCGCCGGAATTGCCGGCGCGCTCATGCTCAGTTCATCCAGCCCAAGCCCCACCAGCAGCGGCAGCACCGAACCTTTCGCCCCCAGTTCTCCACACAGGCCAATCCATTTCCCCTGGCGATGTACCGCCTGTACGGCGTAGTCCAGCGCGCGCAAAAAAGCCGGGTTGAGGCTGTTGTAGTGGCGCGTGACCTTACTGTTATCACGATCCACCGCCAGCAGATACTGCGTCAGGTCATTGCTGCCGATACTGAAGAAATCGATCTCTTCACAGCACTGGTCGATGATAAACATCACCGATGGCACTTCCAGCATGATGCCAAACGGGATCTTCTCATCGAACGGAATATGTTCATCGCGCAGGGATTGCCTGGCTTCGGCCAGCTGATCTTTCACCCACAGAATCTCTTCCATCGAGGAGATCATCGGAATCATAATTTTCAACGAGCCGTGCGCCGAGGCGCGCAGAATCGCCCTGAGCTGCGTGCGGAACAGCGTCTGGTACTCCTCGTAAATTCGCACCGCGCGATAGCCAAGGAAAGGGTTGTTTTCCGCCGGGATATTGAGATAGGCCACCGGCTTATCGCCGCCGATATCCATGGTGCGAATGATAATGCTGCGGCCGTTCGCCGGTTCCAGAGCCTGGCAAAAAATATTATAAAGTTCATCTTCGGACGGCGCGCCGGGCCGGTCCATATACAGCATTTCGGTACGGAACAGGCCCACCGCCTGCGCGCCGTTGCCAAACGCCGCGGCGGCTTCAACGGAGTGGGCAATATTGGCCGCCACCTCCAGACGCAGGCCATCTTTTGTGACCCCGTCTTTATCAAACCACGCCTGCTGTTGACGACGTAACTGCGCCGCGGTCCAGGCCTCCTGTTGGTAGTAGCGTTCCACCGCCTCATCCGGGTTAACCACCACCAGCCCGGCATTGCCGTCGATAAATAGCGGTTGCCCTACCCACGGCAGCAGCGCCGCCATCTCCACGCCGACCAGAGTCGGAATATTAAACGAACGCGCCAGAATCACGGTATGCGAAGTGGTCCCGCCGCCGCTCAGCAGCAGGCCTTGCAGCAGCGTTTTATCCAGCTCAAGAAACTGGCTGGGCGTTAACTCATCGGCAAGACAAATCGCCGGGACGGTCAGTTTACCCGGTGCCGGGAAGCGGGACTCACCGTAGATGTGCTGCAGAAGCTGGAAACAGACATCGCGTACGTCCAGCACCCGCTCCTGTAAATAGCGGTTGCCGGAGTCGTGGAACTGAGCGCAGAAGTGCTCGCCGCTGGCGACGATCGCCTGAGCACAGCTCAGGCCGGTCAGCAGCCCGCCCAGCAGATGCTGGCGTAGAGAAGCATCCGTCGCCAGCGAACGATGCGCCTCCAGAATGGCGCCGGCGGTTCCGTCGTTATCCAGCAGCCGCAGCTCGATATTTTTAACCAGCAGCAGCAATCCTTGATCCAGCAGCGCCTGCTCGTGCTCAATACTCCCGGCAGCAGGCAGCGGGCCCGGGTTGCGCAGATCGAAAGATTTCAGCCGGGTGAGCGTGCCCCCGGCGCTCCCGGCACACACCGGCCGGCCGTGAAACAAAACAGGATTCAGTCGGGACAGCGATTGCGGAACCGGCTGTACCTCTATACTTTCCGCCGCCGGCAACGGCGTATCGCAGTGCGGAAATTCATCCTGAATAAATGCCGACAGCGCAGCAAGCGCCCGCTGCTCATCCTCACCGCTGATCGTTAACTGACACTCGTCGCCCCGTATCGTGTTGGTTGCAATAATGGCCAGTGCGCTTTTCGCATTGCCGCGCAGGTCGCTGCGCGTATTCCACCAGTCAACAGAAGACGAAAAGGTATTGCATAGCGTTTCCACCAGACTGGCGGGACGGGCGTGGACGCCATTTGGCAAATCACAACGGAATTTAATGACCTGGGCCATTGGCTTTCTCCTGAGCAAGACATCATTGCCTCAACGGTAAAGAAAGCGCGCGGCAGGGACTACGCGAGAAAAGAGTGAATTACTGGAAAATTGTACACAGAGATCTTTTTTCTGCTCCGCCTCACAATTCTCTCTTTTTGTCGCAACATGACCCTATAGCACTTAAGATTTGAGGTGGATCGCAATTTCACGCGCACCTTACAAATATCCAGTAAATGCACTTTTTCTCTACTGTTTTCTCCCCCGCCATTTTCCTACTGTTGAAGCAACAATACTGTCACGAGCGCAAGCGCGCTCAGGAGCAAGCAATGAACGAACTGGTGCAAATACTAAAAAATACACGCCAGCATCTCATGACCGGCGTCTCACATATGATTCCCTTTGTGGTCTCCGGCGGGATCCTCCTCGCCGTCTCGGTCATGCTGTACGGCAAGGGCGCCGTGCCCGATGGCGCAACGGATCCCAACCTGAAAAAACTGTTTGATATTGGCGTCGCCGGACTGACCCTGATGGTGCCTTTTCTGGCGGCCTATATCGGCTACTCCATTTCTGACCGCGCGGCGCTGGCCCCGTGCGCCATTGGCGCGTGGGTCGGCAACAGTTTTGGCGCCGGCTTTTTCGGCGCCCTGATCGCCGGGATGATCGGCGGCCTGGTGGTTTACTACCTGAAGAAAATCCCTGTCCACAAAGTGCTGCGCTCCGTGATGCCCATTTTTGTTATCCCCATTATCGGCACCTTTATTACGGCCGGGATCATGATGTGGGGGCTGGGTGAACCTATTGGCGCGCTCACCGCCAGTCTGACAACCTGGCTACAGGGCATGCGCGAGGGCAGCATCGTGCTCCTCGCCATCATCATGGGGCTGATGCTGGCTTTCGACATGGGTGGCCCGGTCAATAAAGTGGCCTACGCCTTCATGCTGATCTGCGTCTCCCAGGGGGTTTATAGCGTGGTGGCTATCGCCGCCGTCGGGATCGCCATTCCGCCGCTGGGCATGGGGCTGGCGACGCTGATGGGGCGCAAATACTTCACGCCAGAGGAGCGCGAAACGGGCAAAGCCGCCCTGGTCATGGGCTGCGTTGGCGTGTCGGAAGGCGCAATCCCCTTCGCGGCCGCCGACCCGCTACGCGTCATCCCGTCCATCATGATTGGCGCCGCAAGCGGCTGCGCGACGACCGCTCTGCTCGGCGTTCAGTGCTACGCCGGCTGGGGTGGACTGATTGTCCTGCCGGTGGTTGAGGGTAAAGGCGGGTTCATTATCGGCCTGCTGGTCGGGGCATTTGTCAGCGCCGCCTGCGTCATCGTACTTAAAGCCCTCACGAAGAAGAAAGCGTCAGCAGCCAAAGCCGATGACGAACTGGATCTTGATTTCGAAATTAACTGAAACCGCAGAAGGAAGAGTTTATGACCAGGATTATCGCCGTTACCGCCTGCCCGTCCGGAGTCGCACACACCTACATGGCAGCAGAGTCGCTGGAGAGCGCCGCCAGAGCCAAAGGCTGGCAGGTCAAGGTGGAGACTCAGGGCTCCATCGGTATTGAGAATGAGCTGTCGGCAGACGATGTCGCCAGCGCCGATATCGTGATTCTGACCAAAGATATCGGCATCAAGAGTGAAGAGCGTTTTGCCGGTAAAACCATCGTTCGCGTCAATATCAGCGATGCCGTGAAGCGGGCTGACGCCATTATGAACAAAATCGACAGCCATCTTTCGCAGAAAGCCTGAATACCGTCACGCGCAGCGACGCTGCGCAAGACTCAGCGCCTCGCTCCACGAGCGTCATCGTGACCGGCAGTCCGTGCGCGAACCGCGTCGCGAATTGCCTCAATCCGCGCGTGGAGAGGGCGTTCACATGGAGTTTGTCATGACCAATCGTACCCAACGCTTAATAGCAAGCCTGTTCGCTCACCCCCGGGAAATCTCGCTCGAACGCGCCCTGCTCTATACCGAAAGCCACAAACGCACCGAGGGTGAGCCGACGATGATTCGTCGGGCGAAGGCCACCGCCTGGATCCTTGACCATGTACAGATTTCGATTCGTGATGATGAACTGATTGCCGGCAACCGGACAATCAAACCGCGCGCCGGCATCGTCTCCCCCGAGATGGACCCCTACTGGTTGCTTAACGAGCTGGATCGGTTCCCGGTCCGTCCGCAGGATCGCTTCGCCATCAGCGACGAAGACAAGCGCATCTACCGTGAAGCGCTGTTCCCGTACTGGGAAAAACGCTCGATGAAAGATGTCATTAACGCACAGATGACCGACGAGGTGAAAGCGGCGGTACGCACGCAGATTTTCAGCATCAACCAGACCGACAAGGGCCAGGGACACATCATTATTGATTATCCCCGTCTGCTGAATAAAGGACTGGCGGCGCTGACGGTGGAAATGAAAACCCTGGCCCGGCAGCATCCGGAGAACGATTTTTATCAGGCGGTGCTGATTTTACTGGCGGCCTCGCAGCGCCACATTTTGCGTTACGCCACCCTCGCCGCTGACATGGCCCGCCGCTGCAACGATCCGCAGCGACGCCAGGAGCTGGAGGCGATTGCCGCTCATTCGCGTCATAACGCCGAGCATCGCCCGGAGGATTTCTGGCAGGCCTGCCAGCTGTTCTGGTACATGAACATCATTCTGCAGTACGAGTCCAACGCCAGTTCGATTTCACTTGGCCGTTTTGACCAGTATATGCTGCCGTTTTATCAGGCGTCGTTAACCCGCGGCGAGGATCCCGCGTTCCTGAAAACGCTGCTGGAATCGCTGTGGGTCAAGTGCAACGATATCGTCCTGCTGCGCTCATCCAGCAGCGCCCGCTACTTTGCCGGCTTCCCGACGGGCTATACCGCCTTGCTCGGCGGCCTGAGCGAGACCGGGCGCAGCGCGGTAAACGTGCTCTCCTTTCTCGCGCTGGATGCCTATCAGAACGTCCGTCTACCGCAGCCCAATCTCGGGGTGCGGGTCAACGAACTGATCGACCGCCCGTTCCTGCACAAAACGGCGGAAACCATCCGCTTAGGCACCGGGATCCCGCAAATTTTCAACGACGAAGTGGTGGTTCCGGCCTTTCTCAACCGCGGCGTCTCGCTGGAGGATGCGCGAGATTATGCCGTCGTGGGCTGCGTCGAACTCTCCATCCCCGGCCGTACCTATGGGCTGCACGATATTGCGATGTTCAACCTGCTGAAGGTGATGGAAATCGTGATGCTGGAGAACGAAGGTAACCCCGATATCAGCTGGGACGGGCTGATTCAGCAGATCCGCGAGAAGACCCGCTACTACATCAAGCTGATGGTCGAAGGCAGCAACATTTGCGACCTCGGCCATCGGGATCAGGCGCCGGTTCCCCTGCTCTCCTCGTTTATTCAGGATTGTGCGTTGCACGGAAAGGACATCACCGAAGGCGGCGCGCGCTACAACTTCTCCGGCGTGCAGGGGATTGGTATCGCCAATCTCAGCGACTCCCTGCATGCGCTCAAGGGGATGGTCTTCGACCAGCAGCGCATGAGCTACGACGAGCTGATTCAGGTCCTCAAGGCCAATTTCCAGACGCCGGAAGGCGAGAAAATCCGCGCCCGCCTGGTTCACCGCTTTGAAAAATATGGCAACGATATCGATGAGGTGGACAATATCAGCGCCGACCTGTTGCGCTTTTACTGTAAAGAGGTTGAGCAGTACCGCAACCCGCGCGGCGGGCATTTCACCCCCGGTTCGTATACCGTCTCGGCACACGTCCCGCTCGGCTCAGTGGTCGGCGCAACCCCGGATGGCCGCCTGGCCGGCGAGCAGTTAGCCGATGGCGGTCTGTCGCCGATGGTCGGCCAGGATTCTCAGGGGCCAACGGCGGTCCTGAAATCGGTCAGCAAGCTGGATAACTACCTGCTCTCCAATGGCACGCTGCTGAACGTTAAGTTCACCCCGGCGACCCTGAGCGGAGAGAGCGGGCTCAACAAGCTGGCCGATTTCTTACAGGCTTTCACCAGCCTGAAGCTACAGCATATCCAGTTTAACGTGGTCAACGCACAGACGCTGCGGGAAGCGCAGCAGCGCCCTCAGGATTTCGCCGGCCTGGTGGTACGCGTCGCCGGCTACAGCGCCTTCTTTGTGGAGTTATCGAAGGAGATCCAGGATGACATTATCCACCGCACCACGCATCAACTGTGACGTTATCGAGACGCGCGCCGACCGGGCGCGCATTTTCAATCTCCAGCGCTACTCGCTCAACGATGGCCAGGGGATCAGAACCGTCGTCTTTTTTAAAGGTTGCCCACACACCTGCCCGTGGTGTGCCAACCCGGAATCCCTCTCGCCCAAAATTGAAACCGTGCGCCGGGAAAGCCGCTGTCTCCACTGCGCGCATTGCCAGCGGGACGTCGAAGAGTGCCCTTCCGGTGCATGGGAGCAGATTGGCCGCGATGTCACTCAGGAAGCATTGCTCAAAGAGGTGCTGAAAGATGAGATCTTTTTTCGCGCCTCGGGCGGCGGCGTCACACTATCGGGCGGAGAGGTGTTAATGCAGGCCGGGTTTGCCACCCGCTTCTTACGCGCGTTGCGCCAGTGGGGGATCCACACGGCAATAGAAACGGCGGGCGACGCCGCCTTCAGCCGCGTCTACCCTCTTGCCCAGGCGTGCGACGAAGTGCTGTTTGATCTGAAAATCATGGATCCCGGGCAGGCCAGAGAGCAGCTCGCCATGGATCTCCCCCGGGTGCTGGAAAATTTCCGCCGGCTGGTGGAAAATGGCATTCACGTCATTCCCAGAGTGCCGCTCATTCCCGGCTTTACCCTGTGTGAAAAGAACTTCAGCCAGATTCTCTCCTTCCTGGCGCCGTTTGCCCTGTCTGACATTCACCTGCTGCCGTTTCACCAATATGGCGAGCCGAAATACTCGCTGTTGGGCAAGAGATGGGCGATGGCAAAGGTCGGTGCGCCATCGGCAGCAGAAATGAACCGATTCACTCTCATGGCTGAACAAGCTGGTTTTCGCGTAACTGTCGGTGGCTAATGCCCGGAGGATGCTATGGTTCTCAAGATCGTTGCGGTCACGGCCTGTGTGAGCGGCGTGGCCCATACCTATATGGCGGCGGAACGTTTACAAAAAGTCGGCCACCACGAAAAGTGGCAGATCAAAATCGAAACCCAGGGCGCGCTGGGGATTGAGAATAAAATTACCCCCGACGATATTGCCCAGGCCGATGTCGTCCTGCTGGTCACGGATATTGAAATCGACGACGCCAGGCGCTTTTGCGGTCAGCGTACGATTAAAACCAGCATCAAAACGTTTTTACTCCAGCCGCAGCACATCGCTGAAGCGGTAAAAAGCATCATGAAAAAGCCGATCGTTTATTTAGATATCCCCTGAGAACGGCCTGCTCATTCCACTGCCTCCCAGGGAAGACGAACCGCTAGCGTCTGCCGGGTTGTCGCCCGGGAGCCTCTCCCCGGTGGCGCTACGCTTACCGGGGCTACAGCCGGTGCACACCGTAGCCCCGGCAAGGGATTTACCCCGCTGCCCGGGAGTCTCTCCCCTCTGGCGCTACGCTTACCGGGGCGACAGCCGGTGCCACACCGTAGCCGGGCAAGGGATTTACCCCGCCGCCAGGGAATCTCTCCCCGGTGGCGCTACGCTTACCGGGGCTACAGCCGGTGCGCACCGTAGCCCGGACAAGGGATTTACCCCGCTGCCAGGGAATCTCTCCCCGCTGACGCTACGCTTACCGGGGCTACAGCCGGTGCACACCGTAGCCCGGACAAGGGATTTACCCCGCCGCCCAGGACGCAACCGTTTCGTAGGCCAGGTAAGGCGTAGCCGCCACCTGGCAAAAAACGGACACCACGGCGCACCGGGTTACTCCACATCCAGCAGCCATTTTTGCGCCGGCGTCAGGCGACTGGCGGTTTCCGGCTTTAACCAGAGCCGCTGGTCCTGCTGCGCGCTGTCCTGGCGGTCAATGTATAAACCGTGCAGCACCCGTCTTCTGCTGCCGGTGATATTGCAGGTTCCGCCGTGCCAGGTATGCGCGTTATAAATCATCACGCTCCCCGCCGGGGCGGCAAACACCACCTCATCCGGGTGCGGCAGTTCAGGGTCGCTCAGGACCTCTTCGGGCAGTTCCGGGCGCAGATGCGTACCGGGAATAATTCGCGGGGCGCCATTCTCGGCGCTCAAATCATCGATTGCCCAAATGGTATTGACCAGATGCACTTTGGGAAAATCGGGACGCGGTTTTTTCCAGTCGGCATGTAGAGGCTGGTGGCCGCCGTTAACCAGCGCCTCGCGCGCATTCAGGCTGGACACTTTAAAGTCGCCCTGAAAAATATAGCGGCAGGCCGACAGCACCAGCGGATGGGACCACACCTTCTCCCAAATCACCCCTTTATTCACCAGATTGGCAATACGCGTCGCGGTCGCCTCCTGATGGTGTTCCATGGCCAGGTTATCTCCCTCGCTCTCGACAAGCGCATCGATGAGCTCGCGCATCGCCGCCAGCCATGCCGGGTCGGCCAGATGATGCACCACGGTGTAGCCAAGCGTATCCAGCTCCTGTTTCATTTTGGCGGATAAGGCGATGTTGGCGCCGAGGGCATCCAGATAGACAGCAGATTGATGTTCCATATTTCCTTTCCTTAACCTTTCGATAACACGAAATAAACTCTAATCGTCGGCCAGGGGAAAAACATGAGGCGATTCCTACGAAAAACTGGACATCCGTACGCGGGGAGACAAAGTGTGATGATCATCAAACTCTGAGCTGCGGGCGGCCGCAGGCCGGCTCCGGGCGCTCAATCGGGCGATCTAAAAGAGATCTGCGGGTATTAAATAGATTATATTCAACAGGATAATAGTTCGCTCTCGGGGTGAAGGGATGATTGAAGATCTGCCGGGTATTTTAAATCGTCTGGTCAATCAGAAGGACAGGCTGCTGGTCAGGTTCCCGGAACCGGATATTTCTGTCCCGGAACTGGCCTATCAGGTCGCGTTTCCGCGTCTGGAAATTGTGCTGGAGGGGGAGCTGCGGGAGAACGGTTTACCCTTGTCCGATATGGTGCTGTCAACATCACAGGTGCTTTATGTTCAGGCGGGAAAATGGACCTGTCCGCAGTGGACCGGTCAGGCATCGACCTTAAGTATTTTATTTGGCAGGCAAAAGCTGGGGTTTTGCATCCAGCACTGGGACGGTAAACGGCTGCGAACGGAGAAACAGAGCGTCGCTCGCCTGGGACCGCGCGTGGGCTCTTATCTGCTGCTGGCGCTGAACGAAATATGTCTGCAGCCAGACCCGGTCACCGCCCGGCTGGTGGTGTCGGCGCTGCTGAGCCACTGCCTTGAACAGCTGGTCGGCCTGGAGATGCGGGTCAGCCGTAGCCGCGACCTGTTTATGGCGGTACAGGATTATCTGGAGGAGAATCTCAGCCAGCCGTTAACCCGCGAATCGGTGGCGAAACGTTTTCATATCACCCCCAACTACCTGTCGCACATTTTTCAGAAGTCGGGTTCCGTCGGCTTTAACGAATACCTGACCCGCGTCCGGCTCGAGCAGGCCAAAAAGCTGCTGCGGGGTTACGATTTAAAAGTCAAAGAGATTGCCCATAACTGCGGTTTTGTCGACAGTAACTATTTTTACCGGGTGTTTAAACGCTATACCGAACGCTCCCCTTCTGAATATCGCCGCCATTGTCGCAGCGCGCAGCAGGGATAGCGGCGGCCTCAGGATGTGGCCCACTCGACGCGTCCACGGCCGTTATGTTTCGCCTGGTAGAGCGCTTCATCCACCTTCTTAATAAACGCATCCTGCGCTTCACCTTTTTCACGCATGCCGACGCCAATGCTGACCGACAGCGGATAATCATGATTAATCAGAATGGAGCGGACATTCTCCAGAATGGACTGCGCCAGGTTGCGCACCTCTTCGGCCGGCATCCCGTCAACAATAATGGCAAACTCTTCGCCGCCAATCCGGGCCGGCAGAATTTTATCGCTGGTTAATTTTGCCAGCTGTTTACCCAACGCAAATAGCACCTCATCGCCCACCAGATGGCCGTAGGTATCATTGATGTTCTTGAAAAAATCAATATCCAGAATCATCAGCGCCAGCTGGTGGCCCTGTTTTTCCCGGATGGTATCAATGAAAAAACGCCGGTTAGGCAGTTGAGTAAGCTCGTCTTTTAACGATTGAGAACGCGCGTCGACGTACAGCACGTTAATACGCTCGATAATTTTATAGATGCCGATGGTCGTCAACAGCATGCCGGAAAGACGGAGCAGATCTTCGCAGTAATAGCCCATCCATTTCGGCTGGACAAATATTTCGTCCATTACATCAAAGGTACAGCCGGCTATCCAGAGCAACAGCCCGTAGCGCACCCAGTTTACCGCGACATAACTCATTCTGACTTTTGCCGAAATCCATAACATAAACACCAGGAACAATAAGGCTAACAGATCAATATACAGCCCGGCGTTGGCGAAGATAACGTCCCAGGGACCTAATGGTTTCGAAATCACAATACACAATGCGGAAACGGCGATAATTATCAGTAATGCGGAGAAAAGATTCATCCCGGAACGGGAGGACTGCGTCTGTATATTAATACTCTGTTCTGAATTCAGCATCGGCATGTCTCTCGTCAGCAGCATATCTTTTCACAAGTAGCATAACAGTCGGGGAATTTTCAGCGAATAAAAATGATGATTATCTGAGGGTTAAAGGCGTCATCGATGCTTAACAAGAAGAGCAGACTGACCCCGCGGAATGATTCCAACTGACTACCAATCCATGGCGACGAGGTCAGTGCCGCGGATGGTATAGAGTTCATCATCCGCATATTTAGCACTTTGTGCTACTTTCGGGTAAAAATAGCCCGTCACTTCGGTCAATCAGCCGCCGATCAGCGGCCCTCAGCGCGGCGCCGGCGCAGAAGAAGCCGCTAGTGCGACCGCGCGGGACGGCTTATGCGTTTTCGGCCAGCGCCCGCGTCGCGCGGCGAAACGCCGCAATAGCCAACGCCACATCCTGGCAGGTAACGGATTCCGCCGGGTGGTGGCTGACGCCGCCTTTGCAGCGCACAAACAGCATGCCTACCGGCCAACGTTCGGCGATGGCGATCGCATCGTGCCCGGCGCCGCTCGGCAGGGACAGCGAGCGCCCCTGAACCTCGGTGACGGCTTGCGTCAACACCGCCTGTAGCCGCCGATCGCAGGCGGTCGCGGCGATGTGGTAGAACGCTTCGGCGGCAAAGCGCAGATGGCGACGGGCGGCTATCGCCTGCGCGGCATCCAGCAGCGTGGTGAGCAGCGCGTCGAGCGGACCATCCTGCGGGCCGCGAATATCCAGAGTCAGCGCCACCTCGCCGGGAATGACGTTAACCGCGCCCGGGGCGCAGCGCAGCGTCCCCACCGTAGCCACCAGGTTTCCCCCGTGCTGCCGGGTTGTCGTCTCAATGAGGACCATCCATTCGGCGGCGGCGGCCAGCGCATCCCGACGCTGGCTCATCGGTACCGTTCCGGCGTGGCCCGCTTCGCCGGTAAAACGGCAGTTCAGGCGGCGGGCGCCGTTGATGGCCTCCACCACGCCGAGCGCCAGCTCCGCTTGCTCAAGGCACGGCCCCTGCTCAATGTGCAGCTCGAGATAGCCGGCGATATCCGCCGTCGGACGCGCCGCCAGGCCGACTCGCGCAGGATCAAGTCCGGCCTGCGCCATCGCCTGCGCCACGCTGATCCCCTGAGCATCGGTCTGCGCCAGCCAGCTCTCCGGCCAGCTTCCCGTCAGGCCGCGACTGCCCAGCAACGTGATGCCAAAACGGGTCCCTTCTTCATCGCAGAAACCGACAATCTCTATCGCTTTCGCCAGGCGAAGCCCCTGCCGATGCAGGTTTTCCACCACGTCAATCGCCGTAAGCACTCCCAGCATGCCGTCATAGCGCCCGGCATTGCGTACCGTATCCAGATGAGATCCCAGCAGAATTGCCGGCGCCCCCTCCTGCTCGCCTTCATAACGCCCGCAGATGTTCCCGACGCTATCCTGCCAGACGGTCATTCCCGCCTGCGTCATCCAGCGCGCCACCTGCTGATTGGCCTGCAAATGCTGCGGCGAGAGATACACCCGGGTCAGCCCTTCTGCCGTTTCGCTGATCGCGGCCAGCTCATCGGCGCGGGCCATCACCCGCTCCGCGGCCGCCATCATCTCCGCCTGCTGGCGTGTTGATTGATTCATCGCGCACTCTCGCTGCAATAGTGATCCCACGCCGCCTGCATCGCCGCTCCCTGGGCGGTAGAGAATTTCAGGTAATTCAGTACCGACTCCAGAGCGCTGAGCGTGGTCAGCACGCAATCTTTCCGCGCGTTATAGCCCATGGTGCCGATGCGCCACACTTTGCCATGCAGCGGGCCAAAGGAGGTGCCGATCTCAATGCCGAAATCTTCCAGCATTAGCTTCCGTACCTGGTCACCGTTGATGCCCTGCGGAATCACCACTCCGAGCACATTGTTCATCTTATGTTTCAGGTCGCCAAAGGTCTCCAGCCCCATCGCCTGAATGCCTTTGAGCAGCGCATCGCCATGCAGCTTATGTCGGGCGATCCCCCGATCCAGCCCCTCCTGCAGGATCAGTCGCGCGCATTCGCGAGCGCCAAACAGCGCCGATGTGGCCTCGGTGTGGTGATTCAGGCGCTCCGGCCCCCAGTAGTCCATCACCATGCCGAGGTCGAAGTAGTTGGAGTAAACCATCTCATCCACGCCATCAAGATGGGCGTCGGTACGAATGCCCTCCTCCACGCATTTGCGGCGGCGAATCACCTCCTCCATGCGCGCGCTGAGGGTAATCGGCGAGGTACCGGACGGGCCGCCGAGGCATTTCTGCATCCCTGCGGATACCGCATCCAGCCCCCAGGCATCGGTCTCCAGGGCATTGCCGGCCAGCGAGGCGGTAGCGTCGGTGTAAAACAGCACCTCGTGACGGCGACAGATATCGCCCAGCTCCGCCAGCGGCTGGAGCATGGTGGTCGAGGTGTCGCCCTGTACCGTCAGCAGCAGGCGCGGACGCACGCGTTTGATGGCGTCTTCAACCCGATCGGGGGTGAAGACTTCGCCCCACGGTACCTCGATAGTGTGAACCTCGGCGCGACAGCGGCGGGCGATTTCGCACAGCAGATGGCCGAAGCGGCCAAATACCGGCACCAGCACCTTATCGCCAGGGCGAATAGCCGACACCAGAATCGCTTCGATTCCCGCGCGCGAGGTGCCGTCCACCAGCATCGTCCAGCGATTTTCGGTACGGAACACCCCGCGGTACAGCGCCATAACCTCATTCATATAGTGGGTCATCGCCGGATCGTACTGACCAATCAGCTGGCTCGACATGGCGCGCAGCACGCGCGGGTCGGCGTTAATCGGCCCCGGCCCCATCAGCAGGCGCGGCGGCGGGTTGAGTTGCGAAAATTGAGCGATATCCATTTTAGAGTCCTTTGATTAATTCAGGCCGCGAACGGAGGAGATAAACTGCTTCAGTTCATTGGTCTGCGGGTTGGCAAACAGCGTTTTACTGTCACCCTGCTCCCAGACCCGTCCCTGATGCATAAACACCACCCGATCGCCCACTTCACGGGCAAAATTCATTTCATGGGTGACGAGAATCAGCGTCATTCCCTCGGCAGCCAGCTGCTCGAGAACCTTGAGCACTTCGCCCACCAGTTCCGGATCCAGCGCCGAGGTAATCTCGTCACACAGTAACACTTTTGGCGACATCGCCAGCGCGCGGGCAATCGCCACCCGCTGCTGCTGGCCGCCGGAGAGGCTCGAGGGATAATAGTCCAGCCGATCGCCAAGGCCGACCTTCTCCAGCATCCGCTGCGCCAGCTCACGACATTCGGCGGCGCTTTTTTTCAGCACCCGTCGCGGCGCCAGCATCACGTTCTCCAGCGCGGTCATGTGCGGAAACAGGTTAAAATTCTGGAACACCATCCCGACGGAACGGCTGATCTCGCGGGCCTGCGAATCGCGGTCGGTAATGGTCATGCCGCCCAGCTTAATGCTGCCGTCCTGATACCCTTCCAGCCCGTTGATGCAACGCAGCAGCGTGCTTTTCCCCGAGCCGCTACGGCCAATAATCGAAATGACCTCGCCCATCTCGATGTCCAGATCGACACCTTTGAGCACGTGGTTGTCGCCGTAGTACTTCTGCATCTGATTAATGGTGATGAGAGGCATTGAATTTATTCTCCAGATAGCGGCTGTAGCGGGACAGCGGGTAGCACAGAATGAAGTAGCCCAGCGCCACCAGCGCAAAGACTTTAAACGGCTGATAGGTCACGTTGGTCAGCATCGTGCCAGCTTTGGTCAGTTCGACGAAGCCGATAATCGACGCCAGCGCGGTGCCTTTCACCACCTGCACCGCAAACCCCACGGTGGGCGCAATGGCGATACGCAGCGCCTGCGGCGCAATGACGCGAAACAAGGTCTGGGCGAAACTGAGGCCCAGACAGCGCGAAGCTTCCCACTGCCCTTTCGGCAACGCGCGAATGCTGCCGAACCAGATATCGAGTAAAAAGGCGCTGGTGTAGAAGGTCAGCGCCAGCGACGCGGCGGTCCACGGCGAGACGTCAATGCCGAACAGCGCCACGCCGAAGAAGGCCAGAAACAGCTGCATCAGCAGCGGCGTCCCCTGAAACAGCTCGATATAGCCGCGGATCAGGCGCTTAACCTGGCGTCCGCCGGTGAGGCGCAGCAGCAGCAGCGGCAACGTCACCAGCGCGCCGCCAATAAACGCCACCAGCGACAGCAGCACCGTCCAGCGGCCGGCCAGCAGCAGATTGCGAATAATATCCCAGTCAGTAAAGGTGACCATCATGCCTGCACCCCCAGCCATTTTCGCCCTGCCGCCATCAGCAGCTGACGCATGGTTATCGAAAGCACTAAGTAGATCCCCGTCGTCACCAGATAGACCTCAAAGCTCAGAAACGTCCGCGACTGGATCAGGTTGGCGGCAAAGGTCAGCTCTTCATAAGAGACCTGCGACACCACCGACGATCCCAGCATCACGATAATGCATTGACTGACCAGCGCCGGGTAAATCCGCTGCAGCGCCGGCGGCAACACCACCCGAATAAAAGTCTGCGTGCGGCTCAGCCCCAGCACACGCCCGGCCTCCCACTGGCCTTTTGGCGTCACCTGGATCCCGGCGCGAACGATCTCGGTGCTGTAGGCGCCAAGGTTGACCACCATCGCCAGCAGCGCGGCTTCGCCTGCCGTCATCTTCAGCCCGAGGTTAGGCAGACCGAAGACGATAAAGAACAGCTGAACCACAAACGGCGTATTGCGGATAAGCTCCACGTAGCCGCCCCACAAACGGCTGAACCAGGATGGCCGCCCGCTACGAATAGCGGCGCCGAAGATGCCGATAGCCAGGCCGCCGACCGTCGCCAGTACCGTCAGCTGAACCGTCACCCACAGCCCCGCCAGCAGCTCCGGCCAGTGCGGCCAGAGCGCAGAAAAATGAAGTTGTTCCGTCATTCACTGACCTTATGCGGAAAAGTCGGCGGGCAACGGCGCTTTCAGCCACTGCTGAGACAAATTGTTCAGGGTACCGTCTTTAATTCCCTGCTCGATCAGCGCATCGACTTTCGTTTTCAGCGCCGGCTCATTCTTTTTCAGACCAATCACGCACGGCGAATCTTTCAGCATAAAGCTCGGCACCGGCGCTTTAGCCGGGTTTTGCCGGGAAATCGCCGCCACCACCAGGTTACCGGTCGCCACGTACTGCACCTGGCCTGACAGATAAGCCGACAGCGTGGTGTTGTTGTCTTCATAGCGTTTAATCTGCGCCTCTTTCGGCGCAATGCTGGTCAGCACCATATCTTCCACCGCGCCACGGGTAACGCCGACGGTTTTGCCGCCGAGCGCCGCCGCATCCTTCAGCTCTTCCCCTTTCGGGCCGAATACGCCAAGGAAGAACGGCGCATACGGGCGGCTGAAATCAATCACCTTCTCGCGCTCCGCATTTTTGCCGAGGCTGGAGATAACCAGATCCACTTTATCGGTTTGCAGATAAGGCACCCGGTTGGCGCTGGTCACCGGCACCAGCTGCAGCTTGAGCTTCATCTGACTGGCAAGATAACGCGCCATATCGATGTCATAGCCCTGCGGCTGGAGATCGGTCCCCACCGAACCAAACGGCGGGAAATCCTGCGGAACCGCAATGCGAATCACGCCGCGCTTTTCGATATCCTGCAGCTGGTCGGCTTTCGCCGCTGTGATTTGCGTGAACAGACAAGCGGCCCCGGCCAGTGCGATCAGCAGTTTTTTCATGATGTTTACCCGTTACGTTAGTATGAAACAAAAGATTCTTTAAATAAACTTCTGCAACTAATGTGCCAGATACAAAAAATAGGAGGGTCACAGCGCAAAGCGCGAGAAAAGAGAGAAGAAACAGGAGATAGCGGAAAACAGCGGGGAAACGGAGTTCATTCCCCCACTATTTTATTGCACCATAAAAGAGCAAAGCACCAGCCTGAGGCCCCATTATCGTTGCTCAAGCTCGTCCAGCTGCTGATAAAGGGTGGCGATATCGTGGATGCGCGGGCGGCCTTTATCGAGAATTTCGTGCAGGAACGCATTCGCCAGCAGGTTGATCAAGCTGTTTACCGAACTGTAGCTGTCATAGGCCGAGACGCTATCCAGGGGAGCACACAGCTGCCAGCGGGACAGCGGAAACAGGCTGTATGCCTGCGGTTCGCAGATCAGCAGTACCGGAATACCGCGCTGCTGGAGCTGTTGCAACAGCGGGCGAATAATGCGCGGACGGCGGCGAAAGGCCATGACCACCACCAGATCGTCCGCCGTCAGATCCACCAGTTCCTCGCTTAAGCTCTGTCCCGGCTGCGGCAGCACCTGCACCTGCCCGCGCGCCTGCAGCAGCTGCTGGCGCAGGTGCAGCGCCACCGGCCAGGAGTTGCGCATTCCGATGATCGCAATGCGCCGGGCGTTGACCATCCCGCTAATCGCCTCGGCAAACTGCTGCGCATCGAGCGCATTGACCCACTGCGTCAGATTCGCCATTTCCTGCTTATAGTGCCGCGCCAGCAGCGTGTTCCCCTGCACCGCATCGCGATGATCGGTCAGCGGCATTCCGCTCTGGCGCAAGGTGCGCAGCTCATCGCGCATATCCTTATATTTTTCGTAGCCCAGCCGCTTAAACAGACGGCTCACCGTGGCTTTTGACACCCCGCTCAGCTGCGCCAGCTCAGCGCTGTTATAGCTAATCAGGTCGTCGAAGTGATCGAAAATAAAATCCGCCACCCGCTGTTCCTGAGGCGACAATGAGGCATATTGCCCTTTCAAGCGTTCATCCAGTTGTTCCATACAGCCTCTGTAACTTTTGTTTCATCAAACTATACATGATGAGAGCGCTTTCATAATGCATGCCAGTTTAAGAAAAAGGGCCGCCCCTCCCGACGAATGAAACTTTACGCTCAAAGTGGAACAGCTTTTGCAGCGCTGACATCACCTTTGGATCATGAGGACAACCCATGCAGAGTAATGTATCCGCCCACGGAATGGCGGTCGCCCCGCACCATCTGGCCAGCCAAAGCGCGGTTGCCGTGCTGCGCGAAGGCGGCAGCGCGATAGAAGCCATGGTCGCCGCGGCGGCCACCATTGCGGTGGTTTACCCACATATGAACGGCCTGGGCGGCGATGGCTTCTGGCTTATCGTCCCGCCGGAGGGCGAACCGATAGCCATTGACGCCAGCGGCGCAGCGGGCTCGCTGGCCACGCCGGAAGCCTACGCCGGGTTGGCGCAAATTCCGCACCGCGGACCGCAAGCGGCGCTGACCGTCGCCGGGACCGTCAGCGGCTGGGATGAAGCGCTGAAGGTGTCGCAGACGTTAACCGGAAAAGCGCTGCCGCTGGCGCGCCTGCTGGAGGATGCGATTCGCTATGCCGCTGACGGCACGCCGGTGACGGCGTCCCAGTCCAGCGCCAGCGCCGGAAAACTCGCCGAACTCCATGACCTGCCAGGGTTCGCGGAGACCTTTCTGGTCAACGGACAACCGCCGGCCGCCGGCAGTCGTTTTCGTCAGCCCGCGCTGGCATCGACGCTTAAGCAGCTGGTCGACGATGGCCTCGACAGTTTTTATCGCGGCCCGCTGGCCTGCCGTCTGGCTGCGGGGATGGCGGCCTGCGGGCTGCCCATCACCCTTGCCGACCTACAGCAGCATCGCGCCCGTCGCCCTGCGCCGCTGAAGCTTCAGCACCAGCACGGCGAACTGTGGAATCTGGCGCCGCCAACGCAGGGACTGGTCTCGCTGGCGATCCTCGGGATTACCGACCGGCTGGCGATGCACGATGCCGATGACGCGCAGACCGTGCACCGTATCGTCGAGGCCACCAAGCAGGCTTTTGGCCTGCGCGATGCCCACATTACCGACCCCCGTCATCTCGACGTGGATATTCAAAGCCTGCTCGACCCGCAGGCGCTCCAGCAGTTGGCCGATAACATCGACGATCGGCAGGCCGCCCCCTGGGGGGCGGGAAAAGGCCCCGGCGACACCGTCTGGATGGGGGTGATGGACAGCAGCGGGCTGGCGGTCTCCTTTATTCAAAGTCTTTATCATGAGTTTGGCAGCGGCGTCGTACTGCCGGATAGCGGGATCGTCTGGCAAAACCGCGGCGCCTCGTTCAGTCTCGACCCCGCACATCTGCTGGCGCTGGCGCCAGGCAAACAGCCGTTTCATACCCTCAACCCCGCCGCCGCGCGCCTCAACGACGGCCGGGTCATGGTATACGGTTCGATGGGCGGGGATGGCCAACCGCAAACTCAGGCGGCCATTTTCACCCGCTACATCCTGCAGGGCATCCCGCTGCAGGAGAGTATTTCGCGCCCGCGCTGGCTGCTGGGCCGAACCTGGGGACAAACCTCAGATTCTCTGAAGCTGGAAGGCCGCTTCGCGCCGGAGAGCATCGCCCGTCTGCGGGCGCTGGGTCATGACGTGGAGGTGCTGGCCGATTATAGCGAAGCCATGGGGCACGCCGGCGCCATCGTCCGTCATCCCAACGGCCTGTTTGAAGGGGCGTCCGATCCGCGCAGCAACGGCGCCGCCGCCGGTTATTAGGAGACGAACATGACCCATAGCGTAAACGACTGGCGCGCTTATCTGGCGCAAATGGAACACCTGCTGGCACTGGAGCTGGACGACACCCGCCGCGCTGAGCTTCAGCTACAGTTCTCCCGCATTGCCGCCATGGCTGAGCCGCTGATGGCCTTTCCGCTCGATGAACGCCTGGAGATTGCCGGAGTGTACAAAGCATGACCCTGACTGAGATGACGATTGCTGATATTCAGCGCGCGCTGGCTGACGGTGAGCTGAGCGCCAGAGAGATTGCCCGCCGTACTCTCGACGATATGGCGCAGGTTAACCGGCGAATTAATGCCTGGACGCAGATCACCGAACGCCGGATGCTCGCCGAAGCCGACCAGATTGATGCGCTGCGTCGAACCCGCCAGCCGTTACCGGCGCTGGCGGGGGTTCCCTACGCGGTAAAAAATCTGTTCGACGTTGCCGGGGAAACCACCCTCGCCGGCGCACAGCTGTTCAGCGACCGCCCGCCTGCCGTCAACGACGGCTGGGCGGTACGGCAGATCTGCGCGGCAGGCGGTCTGCTTAGCGGAATGGTCAATATGGATGCCTACGCCTATGGGTTCACCACCGAAAACAGCCACTATGGCGCCACCCATAATCCGCACGATCCGCAGCGCATCGCCGGCGGCTCTTCCGGCGGTTCGGCAGCGGCGGTTGCCGCCGGGCTGGTTCACTTCTCTCTGGGAAGCGATACCAACGGCTCAATCCGCGTCCCGGCCTCCCTGTGCGGTATTTTTGGCCTGAAGCCGACGTTTGGCCGCCTGTCGCGTGCGGGCAGCCATCCGTTCGTCGCCAGCCTCGATCACATTGGCCCGTTTGCCCGCTGCGTCGACGATCTGGCGGCGGTCTACGATGCCTTACAGGGGCACGACCCCGACGATGATGCCCAGGCGGACGAAGCCGTTGCCCCCACTCGCCAGCGGCTGGAACGCACGGCGGAGGGTCTGCGCTGCGGAGTGCTTGGCGGTTATTTCAGCGACTGGTGCGATAGCGACGCCCGTGCCGCGGTGGCCCGCGTCGCGCAGGCCCTCGACGCCCGGGAAGAGCATCGGTTCCCCGAGGCCGAACTGGCGCGTTCGGCGGCGTTTATCATCAGCGCCTCCGAAGGGGGCAATCACTATCTGCCGGCGCTGCGGCGTGAGCCGGCACGCTTTGAACCGAACTCGCGGGAGCGTCTGCTGGCCGGGGCGATGATTCCTGCGGCCTGGTATCTTCAGGCGCAGCGTTTTCGCCGCCATGCCCGGCAGGCAATAAAATCGCTGTTTCACCACGTCGATGTACTCATCGCCCCGGCGACACCGTGCAGCGCCACCCTTATCGGCCAACAGACGATGACGATCAACGGCGAGATACTGCCCGTTCGCGCCAGTATGGGCATACTCACCCAGCCCATCTCGTTCCTCGGCCTGCCGGTGGTCACGGTCCCGCTGCGCACGGCATCCAACCGACCCATTGGCGTGCAGCTGATTGCCGCGCCGTTTAATGAACAGGCCTGTCTGCGCGCTGCGCGCGCTCTGGAACACGCGGGCATCACCGAGGCCCGCCCTGCGGAGAGAGCATGATGATCAATCAGGATAATATTAACCGGCCGCGCGTTCTGGCCGAGGTAACCGCCGCTTTTTACCGCTACGAAGAGGCGCTGGTCAGCAACAACATTGCGGTGCTGGATGAGCTCTTCTGGCACGATAAACGGACGGTGCGCCTGGGGGCTGGCGAGAACCTCTACGGTATCGATGAAATTCGCGCCTTTCGCGCCGCCCGTCCGGCGGCGGGATTGCAGCGCGAATTACGCCACACCGAAATCGTCACCTTTGGCGAGGATTACGCGGTGTGCAGCACCGAGTTTACCCGCGCCGGCAGCGAGCGGATCGGCCGCCAGCAGCAAACCTGGGTCCGTTTTCCGTTTGGCTGGCGGATTGTTGCCGCGCAGGTCAGCCTGATGAACTAACCCGGCGCTGAGCCGGGCTACCCGGGAACGACCACTATTCCCGGAACGGGTGGACTTCGCGCCAGTGGGTGGCGATCTGCTGGCGCGTACAGACCCAGACCCGCTCGTGCTGCTGGACATAATCGAGGAAACGCTGCAGGGCGCGGAAGCGCCCCGGCCGGCCAAGCAGGCGACAGTGCATGCCGATAGACATCATCTTCGGCGCCTCTTCCCCCTCTTCATACAGCACATCAAAACTGTCTTTGAGGTAAGTATAAAACTGCTCGGCGGTGTTGAAGCCCTGCGCGGTGGCAAAGCGCATGTCATTGGCGTCGAGGGTATAGGGGACAATCAGATGCGGCTTACGCGAACCGTCGCCGCACTGCACCTCGGTCCAGAAAGGTAAATCATCGCCATAGTAGTCGCTGTCGTAATCGAAACCGCCGTGTTCCACCACCAGCCGTCGCGTGTTGGGGCTATCCCGCCCGGTGTACCAGCCGGTTGGCGGCTTGCCGAACAGGTCGGTTAAGACGTGCACTGCCTTATGCAAATGCTCGCGCTCCATGTCGCTATCCATATGCTGATAGTGGATCCAACGCCAGCCGTGGCTAACCACGTCGTAGTCGGCGGCTTTGATCGCCGCGACGATATCGGGGTGACGCGCGAGGGCCATCGCCACCCCGAACACCGTCAGCGGCAACCCGCGTCGGCTGAACTCCTGATGGATGCGCCAGAACCCGGCGCGACTGCCGTACTCATACAGCGAGTCCATCGACATGTGCCTGTCCGGGTAGCTGGCGGCGCCGATTATATCGGAGAGAAACTGCTCGGAACCGGCGTCGCCATGCAGAACATGGTTTTCCGCCCCCTCTTCATAATTGAGGACAAACTGCACGGCAATGCGCGCCTGGTTCGGCCACTGCGCGTGCGGCGGTTGACCGGCGTATCCTCGCAGGTCGCGAGGGTAATTCTGTGCTGCTGACGTCATCTCCCACCCCTTAAATTGAAAATGTATTGAATACCTGAAATTTACCGCTCAGGGTTTTGGCTTCCGGGAACGCTAAGTCCCCGCGTTTGCTGGTCGACAGACCCAGCGCCACCAGCGACTCCACCATCTTCACCGCCGCGCTGACGCCATCAATGACCGGCACCTGCAGTTCGCGGGTCAGCTCCTGGGCCAGGGTGGCCATTCCGCCACAGCCCAGCACGAGGGCGCCGCAGCCATCCTCTTTTAATGCCTGGATACAGCGCGCGCGCACCTTCTCCTGCGCCACGCCGCTGCCGTCTTCCAGCGCCAGCACCGGCAGATCAATGGCGTGCAGACCGGAACAACGGTCGTAGAAGCCATATTGATGCAGCAGATGACGGGCGATAATCAGCGTACGCGGCAGCGTGGTAACAATGGAAAAGCGCGTGGCGACCAGCGTGGCCAGATGCATCGCCGCTTCGGCAATGCCGATCACCGGCCCCTGCGCCAGCTCGCGGGCCGCCAGCAATCCCGGATCGCCGAAACAGGCGATCACGTGGCCCGAAACGCCCTGCTGGCGGCCGGCCTGAATCTGCTCCAGCACGCCGACGGCGGCAATGGCCTCATCAAAATGGCCTTCGATGGACGGCACCCCTTCCCGTGCCGAGACCGCCATAATCTCGGTCCCCGGCGCCGCCGCCATGCGGGCGGCGGTGGCGATGGTGTCGGTCATCCCGGGGTTGGTGTTGGGATTAATCACTTGTATACAAATAGCGGCCATCAGGACTCCTTGTCGCCGGCAAACAGCCGGGCAAAATCAGGCAGGCATTCACCAGCCCGCTCAAAGCAGAGGCTGGCAACGATATGTTCAAAATGGTGCGTTAACGCCGCGCTCAGGGGCGGCAGCGCTTTTTGCCGCAGCAGCTGGACAAGCTGCTCGTGATCGTCGCAGCGGCAGCCCTGACGCCACGGCGCTCCCCATGCCGCAATCACTAATGAAGAGCGCTGACTCAGGCGGGTCACCATTTCGGTGAGGACCTGATTGCCGGAAATGGCCTGCAGCTGAATATGAAATTCGGCGGAAAAACGAATCGCCGCCGGGCCATCGTAAGCTTCATGCGCCTGCTGCTCCTGGCGGATAATCGCCTCCAGCGCCGCCAGGTGCGGCGGCTGACAGCGGGCGATCACCTCAGGCAGGTTCGCCACCTCCAGCAGCGCGCGGGTGCGGAAGATCTCCCGCGCCTCTTCCACCGTTGGGCTGGCCACCTGTGCACCACGTTTGGGCGTTAATGTCACCATTTGCACAGCATTGAGTCGTTGCAGCACCTTGCGGATCCCGGTCCGGCTCACGCCGAAGACCTCGGCCAGCGCCTCCTCCGGCAACTTGCTGCCCGGCGGCAGCTGATGCTCCACGATGGCGGTCAGCAGGGCCTGATAGATGGATTCATCCTTGTCATGCAGCGCTGGCGCGGCCTGCTGACGGTTTTCATTACGCATTCACCCACTCCGGATTTTACTTTTCGATAGCCAATCGTATACATAAAATAAATTTCTTGTATACAAGATTAACGATTCTGGCCTGAATCCTGCAACAGCCTCAACCAGTAACGTAAAAGGGTTTTCATTCAGAGGAGCAGGTTTCATGCCAAACAGACAACATACCCATCAGGTTAAGGCCGCTGACTCCACCGTCGGCTACAGCCCACGGCTGTGTAATGAGGATCTGGCGCCGACGCGCGACCAGAACTGGAGCTGGTACAACATCTTTTCTTTCTGGATGTCCGACGTCCATAGCATGGGAGGCTACGTGGTGGCGGCGAGCTTCTTCACGCTCGGGCTGGCCAGCTGGCAGGTGCTTCTCTGCCTGCTGGTAGGAATTTGTATCGTCCAGCTGTGCGCCAACCTGGTGGCGAAGCCGAGCCAGATGGCGGGCGTGCCCTATGCGGTCATCTGTCGTCAGGCGTTTGGCGTCTTTGGCGCCAATATCCCGGCGGTGATCCGCGGGCTTATCGCCTTCGCCTGGTACGGCATCCAGACCTATCTGGCGGCCAACGCGCTGATGCTGGTGCTGCTCAAGTTCTGGCCTTCGCTGGCGACATTAACCGAAGCCACTTTCCTGGGTCTGTCGCACCTCGGATGGCTCTGTTTCGCCACCATGTGGCTGCTGCAGGCGATGGTCTTCTGGCACGGAATGAGCGCCATTAAGCGCTTTATTGATATTGCCGGACCGGCGGTCTACGTGGTGATGCTGGCACTGGCGGGCTGGATCGTATACAAAACCGGCTTTGACGGTATTTCCTTTACCCTGGCCAGCAAATCGCTGACCGCCGGCGAGCAGACCTGGCAGATGATCACCGCCACCGCGCTGGTGGTCTCCTACTTCTCTGGCCCGCTGCTGAACTTCGGCGACTTCTCGCGCTACGGCAAAAGCATGGGCGAAATTCGGCGCGGCAATCGCTGGGGTCTGCCGTTTAACTTCCTGCTGTTTTCGATCGTTACCGTGGTGATTGTCTCCGGCACCCAGTCGCTGTTCGGCCGGATGATCACCGACCCGATTGAAACCGTCAGCCGCGTGGGGAACGATCTGGCGGTCGCCATTGGTCTGCTGACGATGATCACGGCCACCATCGGGATCAATATCGTCGCCAACTTTGTCTCACCGGCATTTGATTTCTCCAACTGTTCACCGCAGAAAATCAGCTTCCGTACCGGCGGCATGATCGCCGCGGTCGGCTCCATTCTGCTCACGCCGTGGAACCTGTTTAACTCACCGGAGCTGATTCACTATACGCTGGATGTTCTGGGTGCCTTTATCGGCCCGCTGTTTGGTATTCTGATTGTCGACTTCTACCTGATTAAGCGCGGCCAGGTGTCCGTTGACGACTTGTTTGATGCCACGCCGCAGGGCCAGTACTGGTATCGCAACGGCTTTAACCCGAAAGCCATCGCGGCGTTGATCCCGTCGGTGGCTTTCGGACTGGTGATTAGCTTTATTCCGGCCCTGCATGAAGTGGCGAACTTTAGCTGGTTTATCGGCGTCTTCCTGAGCGGCGCGGCCTATCGTTGGATCGCCCGCGACGATCGCGCCCCCGCCGCATCGCGCTTTACCTCCCGCCCGCTTGCCCAGAAAGAGTAACGCCCCTCTTTGCCGCGGCACCGCGCCGCGGCATCTCCCGTCCGACAAACTGGCATTATTTTTGCTCAATACCCTTGCCCCTATCTGGAACAAAGAAGGTTGTCCTGATGATTGAGTACCACACCGCCGTTCGCGGCGCCTTTTTCGATATCGCCCATATCGCCGACAGCGCCGACGATATCGCTCGCCATGCGCGCTACCTTGATGATGGCGTGCTGTTTATCCAGCAGGGAAAAATTCAGGCGCTGCTGCCGTGGCAGGAGGGCGAACAGTACCTGCATCCGCAAACAGGCTATCTCGATCTGCGCGGACAGCTGTTACTCCCCGGTTTTGTCGATGCGCACGTGCATTATCCGCA
Organism: Klebsiella sp. CSG-1; assembly: GCF_056521145.1. Taxonomy (NCBI): domain Bacteria; kingdom Pseudomonadati; phylum Pseudomonadota; class Gammaproteobacteria; order Enterobacterales; family Enterobacteriaceae; genus Klebsiella; species Klebsiella sp. CSG-1. The sequence goes on from NZ_JBWNLD010000010.1 coordinate 171,151, forward strand.
AACTGAGATGATTGGCGCCTTCGGCGAGCAGCTGCTGGAGTGGCTGACCACCTACACATTTCCGGTGGAGAGTCAGTTTTGTGATGAAGAGTATGCCGCAGAGATCGCGCAGTTCTTTATCAACCAGCTGCTGAGCCACGGCACCACCACCGCGCTGGTGTTTTGTACCCTGCATCCCGAATCCGTCGATGCGCTGTTTAGCGAAGCCCTGCGGCTGAATATGCGCCTGCTGGCCGGTAAAGTGATGATGGACCGCCACACCCCGGACTATCTGAGTGAAACGGCGGAGCAGAGCTACCGGCAAACCCGCGAGCTCATTCAGCGCTGGCACCATCGGGGCCGCCTCGGCTACGCCATCACGCCGCGTTTTGCCCCCACGTCGACGCCGGAGCTGCTGACCGCGGTTCAACGCCTGCGGGAAGAGTTCCCGGATACCTGGCTGCATACCCACCTGAGCGAAAATCTCAATGAGATAGCGTGGGTAAAAAGCCTGTGGCCGGAGCATGAGCACTATCTTGATGTGTATCACCACTATCGCTTAACCGGCCAACGCAGCGTATTTGCCCACGGAGTTCACCTCGCCGATGCGGAGTGGCGATGCCTGCACGAGACCGGCTCGGCGCTCGCCTTCTGCCCGACCTCAAATCTGTTTCTCGGCAGCGGTCTGTTCCGCTTGCCCACCAGTTGGCAGCAGAAGGTGCGTATCGGCATCGGCAGCGACGTCGGCGCGGGGACGACTTTCAGTATGCTACGCACTCTGGGCGAAGCCTATAAAGTGGCGCAGTTGCAAAGCTATCGTCTACGCGCCAGTGAAGCCTTTTACCATGCCACGCTGGGAGGAGCCCGGGCGCTGTCTCTCGATGAGAAGATTGGCAACTTCCAGCCGGGGAAAGAGGCCGACTTTGTCGCCATCACCCCTGGGGTGACGCCGTTGCAGCGGCTGCGCCTCTCCCGCTGTCAGGATATTTACGAACAGCTGTTTGTCCTGATGACGCTGGGCGACGAACGCAATATTCACCAGACCTGGGTCAATGGCGAGTGCGTCTGGCACACAGAGGCGGAATAAGTAAGCCCGGCTCGCTGCCGGGCGTTGGCACGCTCAGCTCCCGCGATAGGTTGACCAGCCGCCGGGGGCAATCAAGAACGGCAGATGGAAATGCTCATCCGCCTCTTCGGCAATCGCAAAATCAATCTGCGCGCACAGATACAGCGTCTCAAGACCGCCGCGGGTGAACCAGTCGCCAATATCCGCCACCAGCCGATAGCGGCCGGCGACCAGCTTGCCCGGCGCCAGCGACGCGATGCGACCATTCGCATCCGTGATGCCGCTGGCGATAGATTGCCCTCCCCGCAGCAGGTTGACCACCACCCCCTGTGCAGGCTTGCCGGTGGAAACATCCAGAATATGGGTACTCAACGTATTCATTCGCCAATGACTCCCGTTAGTCGTAATAACGTAATTTCACGTAGCTGCGCCAGCGCGCACGCAACCTCTTGCGCCGCGTTGTGGGTCAGCCGTTGCGTCAGCGCCTGCAGTATCTCTTCCCCGCTGCGACCTTTGGCACGAATCAGGAACACCCGGCCAAAGCGCGCTTCATAGCGGGCGTTGCCCTCCGTTAACGCCTGGATGAGCGACGCATCCCGATCGTTGACCGCCGCCTGTTCCTGCCGCGACAGCGCGGCATGTCCGTGCCGGGCGGCGGGTTTTTCGCCAATGCGCGGATGCGCGCTTAGCGCCAGATCCAGCTCCGGTTCGCCCCACACCAGCGACTTCTGCTGCGCCACGGCGTGCAGCGTCGCCAGGTTCGGGTATGGCCGGGCCTGCACCAGCGCCGTCACCCAGGCGTCAATCGCCACGCACGGCTCCAGCAGATGCGCGGCCTCGTCGGCTGGCAGTTGGTTAAAGTCAGTAAGCAGGATCATTGTCCCTCCTTGCCGCCGCCGCGCGTTGTCCGCGTGATAACAACCCATGCAGGGGCGTCGCCCGTCGTTGGCCACGCGGACAGGGCCCCGCGCCATTGTCCATTGCCCAGGCCGTCAACTGACCGCTGTTGTTGTTTTGCAACATCTCCATTCCCCCGTTTCACCTCAACGTTGTCTGCACAGTGCACAAAGCAGGCCAGAGTGGCGCCGCGGGCCGCCCGTCAATAGCGAAGCTCAATAACTAGTTGTTTATTAATGATAATTACTCGATATCGCTGTTACCTGCCCGCTCATCTGTCGTGCGCCGTTGATGAAACTTTCGATTCCATCATTATCCTTAAGAAATTTTTAGTTCAGAAAATGGCAATTGCCACCCTCTGACGCACCAGATAAGTGCAAAACCTCGCCGTGTTGTCGCCGCAAGGCCGATTTTAGTGCTTTGAGCAAGCTGGTACGCAAATTGCTCACTTCCCTGATGACGCAATATAAGGAGAACAGCATGAAAGCATTAGTGATTGGTGCCGGTATCGGCGGTCTGAGCGCGGCGGTAGCCCTGAAGAATGCGGGAATTACCTGCGAGGTGTTTGAGGCGGTGAAAGAGATAAAGCCGGTCGGCGCGGCGATCTCCATCTGGCCAAACGGCGTGAAGTGCATGAACAACCTCGGCATGGGCGAGATCATCGAAACCTACGGCGGCCCGATGCACTTTTTAGCCTATAAAGAGTATCAGGGCGGAGAAACCCTGACCCGCTTTAGCCTCGCTCCGCTGGTTGAACGCACCGGCGGCCGCCCCTGCCCGGTGTCACGCAGCGAACTGCAAAGAGAGATGCTCGATTTTTGGGGACGCGAGGCGGTGCAGTTTGGTAAACGGGTGACTCGCGCGGAAGAAAACGCTGACGGTGTCACCGTCTGGTTTAGCGACGGGAGCACGGCCCACGGTGATTTTCTGATCGCCGCCGACGGTAGCCACTCGGCGCTGCGCCCCTATGTACTTGGCCATCAGCCCGAGCGCCGCTATGCGGGTTACGTCAACTGGAACGGACTGGTGGATATCGATGAGAGCATTGCGCCGGCGGATCAGTGGACCACCTTCGTCGGCGAAGGCAAACGCGTCTCGCTGATGCCGGTGGCGCATGGCCGTTTCTATTTCTTCTTTGATGTTCCGCTGCCCGCCGGTCTGGCCGAAGATCGGCACACCCTGCGCGACGATCTCAGCCGCTACTTCAGCGGCTGGGCGCCCGCGGTGCAAAAACTGATTGCCGCCCTGGATCCGCAGACAACCAACCGTGTTGAAATCCATGACATTGAACCCCTGGATACCCTGGTTCGCGGCAAGGTCGCGCTGCTCGGCGATGCCGGTCACAGCACGACCCCGGACATCGGACAGGGCGGCTGCGCGGCGATGGAGGATGCGGTGGTGCTGGGCAATATTTTCCTGGAAAATCGTGAGATTGTTTCCGCGCTGCGGCAGTACGAAGCGCTGCGCTGCGCGCGCGTACGCGACCTGATACTCAAGGCGCGCAAGCGCTGCGACATCACGCACGGGAAAGATATGGCCCTGACCCAGGCGTGGTATCAGGAGCTCAAAGAGGAGACCGGGGAGCGAATTATCAATGGCCTGTGCGAAACCATCCAGGGCGGCCCGCTGGGCTAACCTCCGCCGACGGTTTGCATCTCCTCCATCACCGCCGTCAATTTTTGAATCGCCATTTGCGCCGGGCGAGACAGCTGGCGCGATGGCGCCGTACACAGCGCCAGCGTCAGCGGCCGCAGCAGCTTATTGCGCAGCGGAACAAACGCCAGCTGGCCGCTTTTCACCTCATCCAGAACATCCAGCAGGCTCAGAACGGTCACGCCGCTGCCTTTCAGCACCAGCGATTTAATCAGCCGGATATCGTTACAGCTGATGCTGTTGGCCGGGCTAAAATCATAATGGCGATAGAGCAGGCCGACGCGTTCGTGCACAATCAACGGAGCGCCAGGGACAATATGGCGCTGCTGGCTGAGCTCCCCCAGGGAGAGCGCGGCCGCATCCGCCAGGGGGTTATCCGGGCGCATGACAACGCCCATTTCCAGTTCCACAAACGCCAGTACGCTCAGCCCCACCTGGCCTTCCGGATCAAGAATCAGGCCGAAATCGAGATCGGCCTGACGAACTTTTTCGCTGACCGTATGGCTGTCGGCCACCTGCAAAACCAGTTCCAGCCAGTCCCAGGTACCGATAATATCGGCCAGCGCCGCGGCAAAGCTTCCCTCCGCCAGCGCCTGCACCATCCCCACGCTGACCGTTCCGCGCTTCAGCCCCTGCAGCTCATCAAACTTTTGCCGGGTCAGGCGAAACTCTTTTTGCCAGCGCAACAGATTGTCATACAGCAGCTCGCCGGCGGTCGTCATTCGCAGCCCTTCCGGCAGACGTTCAAACAGCGGCGTACCAAATGCCTCTTCGGCCTGCAGGATCTGGCGATTGATCGCCGAAGCCGAAATATGCAGCTTTTCAGCGGCCCGACGCAGGCTGCCGCTGCGGGCGACTTCAGCAAAATAGAGCGCAAAACGCGAAAACGGACTCATGTCTACCCTGTCCTCTTTTTTGCAACGGGTTAGTGAATTAATGCTGATGGATGTCAACACCCTAATATGACAACAATAAACTCACAACAATTAAACAAATGTATTCTGTGAGCAGGAAGGAAAATCATGAACAGAGCCGCGCCAACGCCCCCCGCCCATTGCACTTTCGATCCTGAAGACTGGTTACGCCTGGCCCGCTGCTGGCATCCGGTCGCCCGTGCCGAAGATATTGGCGCCGCGCCGGTGAAAGCGGTGCTGCTGGATGAACAGCTGGTTATCTATCGCATTAAGGGCCAGGTCGTGGTCGCGCGCGACGTCTGCCCGCACCGCGGCGTGCCGCTGACGCTGGGCTTCCATGATGAAGAGGGGATCGTTTGTCCCTATCACGGCCTGCGCTTCGGGGAAGATGGCCTCTGCAACCGCATTCCCTCAAGCCCCGATCGGCCGGTACCGGCAAAGCTTAATCTCACCTGCTACGCGGTCGAGGAGCGCTACGGGCTCATCTGGACCTGCCTGGCTTTCGATGCGGAAAACCCGATGCCGTTGCCCACCCTTCCCCACTGGGACGATGAGGGCTTCCAGCAGATCAACTGCCCGGCCTTTGAAGTCAACGGCTTTGCCGGTCGCCAGGTCGAGGGATTTCTCGATGTTGCCCACTTCGCCTGGATCCATACCGACACCTTCGCGGATCCCGATAATCAAGTGGTTCCCGACTATACCCCGCAGGAGACCCCCTTTGGCTTCATCGCCGATTACTGGAGTTCGGTCGGCAATTACCCGGCCAGTTCTGAATTTCGGGCCCCGGATGGCTTCCAGTGGCTGCGTCATTTTGAGTTGCACCTGCCCTTTACGGCAACCCTGACCATCCATTTCCCTGGCGAGGCCCGACTGGTGATCATGAATGCCGCCTCACCGGTATCATCGCGGGTGACCCGAATGTTTGCCCCCATTGCGCGCAATTTTGACCTGCATGTGCCGGTGGAAGAGGTACATGCGTTCAACCTGCGCGTGTTCGAAGAGGACCGTCTGATGGTGGAGACTCAACGTCCGGAACGGCTGCCGCTGGACTTAACGCTTGAGGCGCACATTCCCGCCGATCGCAGTTCAATCGCCTATCGCCGTAGCCTGAAGAAAATGGGTTTTGGTGAGTTTTTCCTGGTGTAAAGGGAGAAGAGTGATGAGTGACGTACTGAAGGTCGTTGTCGATGGCCTGTGGCGCGAGGGGGACAAAAGCCTCGCCATCAAATTGTTAGCACCGGACGGTAGACCGCTTCCCGGCTGGCTGCCGGGGGCACATATTGACGTTCACCTGCCCTGCGGGATAATTCGCCAGTATTCGCTTACCGGTCGCCACGCCGAAGCGGGCGCCGACGCTTACCTGATCTGCGTGAGTCGGGAGGGCGCCTCCCGCGGCGGGTCACGCTATATTCATGAGACGCTGCGCCCGGGCCAGACGCTGCTTATCTCTCCGCCGCGCAATCTGTTTGCGCTGCAGCCTGCGCGACAGGTTACGCTGCTGGCCGCCGGCATTGGCATCACGCCGCTGTACACCATGGCCCTGCATCTCGACGCGGCGGGCACGCCGTTTGAGCTGCACTACTACGTTAAGCGTCGGGAAAATGCGGCCTTTGTCGGCGAAATGGCAAAAATCATCAGCCATGGCACCTGCGTGGTCCATTGTTCAGATGAAGGGCAAAGTCCGCGCTCGTCGTTGGCTGATACGCTGGGCGATGCGCGCGCCGACCACCATCTGTATCTCTGCGGCCCGTCGGGTTTTATGGATACCGCCCGGCGAATTGCGGCGGAGAAAAACTGGCCCGAGGCGCAGGTTCACAGCGAAGCCTTCCAGCCGCTGAAGGCCGCCGCGACGAGCGATGATCAGGATACGTTTACCGTCACCCTGGCGTCGTCAGGCGAGACGTGGCCGGTTCCGGGCGATAAGACCATTGCCCAGGTGCTTCAGGAACATGGCGTCGCCGTGCCGCTCTCCTGCGAAATGGGGATGTGCGGCGCCTGCCTGACGCCGCTGATGGCCGGTGAGGCCGATCATCGTGATACGGTACAGTCAGAGGCCGAGAAATCTGCCGCCGCGCAGCAGATAGCCCTGTGCTGCTCGCGCAGCCGCTCGGCAAACTTAGTCATTGATTTGTAATTTTTGCCCTCTCCGGGGTCTGATGATAGCGCACCACAGGATCTCAGACGCCGGGCCTGCCCCACTCCCGCCGGTAAAATAAAATTCATTTAAATCAGCGACATATAAAATCATGCCATTCATTCATAATTAAGATAAAAATTATTCATTTCCTTTCTGAATCAATCACCGCCATATTTGTATGACAAATAACTCCACAGCGAAACGGGCCGCGCTGATATCATGGTAACGACACTGCAAGAGAAACAGGTTCAGGCGCAAAGTCTACAGGAGCGGGGATTATTGCGGCGTGCCTTAGCGCTGTGGAACGAAATCGCGCGACACGGCGACAGCGAACTGACGCCGATAGCCCGCCACAAACAACAGGAGATCGCCGCGCTGCTGACGCAGCAAAAAGTAGAGAAAGAGGCAGCGAAATATCACTGCCGATCTCATATCGACGCCGATCGGGAATGGATTATGACGCATCTGCGTAACGGCATGAAGCCGAGGGAGATTGAAGGGTTAACGCGGCGTTCCAGCGCGTTTATCTACCGCTGCAAAAAGCTGCTGGCCGGAGAATAACCCCGGGCTCCAACGATAGCTGACCAGCTTTCTGGGTATTGCAGCCTGTGCCGCCGTTCCCAGACAGGTGTTCAGGAACCCCCGAAACACCAATCATAATATGGAGTTGTATCCGAGTCTTCGCCAGCCAGCTCCTGGCTGGCTTTTTTTCACCGCCCGAATGCGGCCATGGCGGCTTACTTTCCGGGGCGTTTTTCATTCAGCAGCCGGGCGTATCTGGCCCTGTTTTCTTCATACAGCGCGTTAAACGTCTGCCGATTTTGGGGATCCATTCCCGCCAGCATCGCCTCTTGTTTTTCCTGACGCTGGATACGCTCCTGCACCGATTTCAATGCGGCTTCCATAGCAATCAGCTCTCCGGAGAGGGCGCTTTCCAGCATTGAGCGATACAAATACTCGCGTGCCAGCGTTCCGAGCGCATTATTGGCCTGGTTGATGGCGTCGTGGGTTTTATTAAGGGATTCGGCAACGGCGGCCAGGATTTTGTTCTCGTTCATTTTTTCGTCTCCCCGACCGACAGCAATGCCAGCGTCTCCGTCAGGCTACGGTGAAACATTTCGCGCTGGGTAATGGTCATCGCATCCACCGCTTTTTTCACCGCCTGGAGGCGGGCGTAATAGTCGCCCATCACCTCTTCGCGAATCGCCTGCTTACGCACCTGCGGTATATCGTCAAAGGTCTCTGCCGCAGAAGAAGTCGGCACAGGGATATCGCCATTGGGTAGTTGACTTGCCATCATCGCTCCTGATTACTTAGAAAAGAGACATATTGCGGAGATCGCCATCGCTGGTGTTGTGAATGGTGAAGCGTTCGATCAGTGCGATGAACGCATCTCGCGGGGGAATTGCCGCTGTTAACAATTGCCGCTGGCGTAGCGCACACCACAGCGCCACGGAGTAGGCCTGGCAGTTGACCGATTTCATGGGATTAAACTCGATGTCGGTAAAGGCCGAATAGTTCAGCACCTGTTCTTTACAAGGCGAGTGGTACAGCGCATTGAGATACAGCCAGTCATAGAAGGCGGTTTTCGGCTCCAGCGGCCAGATAACCGGTTCACGCGCCTCAGTGGGCTGAAAGGAAAAGTGGGCTAAGCGACCCGACGTTTTGAGCAGTTCTGCGCGCCTGGCCTCTTTTGGCGCCTTGCGCATCAGCTCGCGAAAGGGCCCGCGTAACGTTCCGCTATCGGTAAACACTTTCGAAGACTGGAACAGCGATTCCACGCTGATAAATTGTCCGCCGAGGCTACCGACGCCCATGTTAAAGGCGCTGAGCTGAACGCCCAGTGCATCCGGAGATTTACTGGATACTTCAAGAATCTTTGCTCCCGGCGACATCTGCGCGTAACCGTCATGCAGCGCGGCAATCGACTTTTGTTTCTGACTGACCGCCAGACCCGGTGACCAGCTGAAATCCACGTTAACGATGTCCACCAGCGCCTCCCCTTCTCGGGTCGGGATAAAGACGGGACGAACGGCCATAAACTCACCTGAAAGAAAAATGTGAAGGATCAACCACGATGTTCACCGCATAGTCGCGTAACCACGGCGGGATCTTATCCGCGGAATAAAAAACAACGTCACTAATAAACCAGGCGGGAATCTCGCCAGAATATAAAATTTCGGCCTGGATATCATACGGACGATCGCCGGAATCTTCATGATTATCACCGCAAAACATCGCCTGGAAAGCCTGATGTTTTTGCCGCTGCTCCACGCTGATAGCTCTGACGGAGGAAGACGCCGCGTTGCGGTGGCAAAAAATGGCCCGCTTGAGCAAAGCCCGATGATCGAATGAAGGTTGGGTGGGTCCGCTAATCAACTCTTTTTTTATTTTGAGGATTACCCAGTCGCGATCGCGCAGCCCGTTGGAATATTTGTAGAGCATTTTTTTATTCACCTCACCTAACGAGAGGGAAATAGCATCTCGCACCCCTTCCAGCCGCAGTTCGTCATTATAGTGAAAACTGTGCCCGCCCTCTTCGAGTCTTTGGCGGCTAATAATCCCAGATTTAAATATGCTTCTCAGATTTGACAGATGACTAAAGTGATACAGCGAAGAAATATTTCGCCGCCGGGTGGAGGAAAAATCAATGACTCGTGCCCAGTTAAATTGCTGAATCGCATAGAAGGGTTTATTCGCAATTAAGCGCATGAAATCATCGTGGACATCGGACATATAAGCCGGTGCCAGGTGAGTTAACCCCGTAATTGCATAGCGCGTTAACATATATTCTTTAAAGCCGTCGATATACATAATAAGATTCAGCGCTTCCGCCATCGTAATACCGGGCGCAGTATTATTTACATCGACCATTAACGGGCGCGGCGCTTTGTCATCCGTCGGTATGTCACCCAAAAGCATTCGCGGCTTCGTCAGCGGCTTGAGCGGATCAACCTGCCGGGTACAGGCTTTCCGTTTTTCAACGTCAACCAACGGTTCGGCTACCCGACTACCTGTTTTAGTAGGGGGCGTTTCTTTTTTCTTTATTAAATTGCCGATAACAACCAGAACGAAAAAAATGCCAATCACAGTCCACATATGAACTCCAGCACAATCATTATTCTATTATTTTGCATTACCGCGCACGCCGTTACGCTTCACCGATAGCAAAGAGGAAGTGCGTGTTATCTTATTCGTATTTTTAGTTATTCAGAGGGCCCACGGCACGTGCAAAGGATGAACGACGACTCACATTAATCGATTCATTCAGTTAACTCAAGGACTAACGGTTGCCTGTACGCCGGCATGACGGGCGCGGAAATGCGGCGTGGATAGCGGACAGAGATCCGGACGCAGCATTTTTAGCCGCCAAACCGTGCGTGTCGATATTATTCATCCACGTCACGGTCGCCGGTAGAATAAATGACGCCAGAAATAGCCTGGCGCGATTTTTATTTATTAAGGAATAAATACCCGCCCTTTCCCGCTGACCTCAATATGTACCCGGCGGCCCGGTACCCAGTCCGCCCGGCTGACGGTTTTCAGGGTCAGCGTCTGCTGGGCGATCGCCAGCGTTAAGGTCGACAGATGGCCGGAAAAATCAACGTCGAGGATGGTGACGGCACTCTCCTCATTCTGGCAAGGCGTAATCATCAATTGTTCCGGACGCAGCATCACCCGCCCCTGCCCCGTCGCGTCGTCATTATCGGTAAGCAGCGCGCCAATCGCGCACTGCGCCCGCCCGCCATGAAGCTCGGCAGGCAGCACCAGCGCATCGCCCAGAAACAGTGCCGTGGCTTCATCGGCGGGCCGCGAATAGACCTCAAACGGGGTGCCCACCTGGGTAAAGCGCCCCTGACGCATGACCGCGACCTGGCTGGCAAACGACAGCGCTTCATTCTGGTCATGGGTCACCAGAATCGAGGCGACGCCGGCCTGGGCAAGCAGGTCTGCCGTCGCCTTTCGCGTGGTGGCACGAAGCCCGGTATCGAGGGCGGAAAAAGGTTCATCCAGCAGCATCAGCGATGGCCGCTGCGCCAGCGCCCGGGCGAGGGCCACGCGCTGCTGCTGGCCGCCGGAAATTTCATGCGGCCAGTGCGTGGCCAGCTGCCCATCCAGCGACACCATCTCCATCAATGCCGCGACCCGACGGCGCTTCTCCTGCCGGGAGCAATCTAAGCCCCAGGCAATATTGTCGGCGACGTTAAGGTGCGGGAACAAAGCTCCCTCCTGCGGAACGAAACCGATGCCGCGCTGATGGGCGGGAATAAAAACCCCCTCATCAAACAGCGTCCGGCCCTGCATCACGATGCGCCCGGCATCCGGCGTTTCAAAGCCGGCGAGAATACGCAGCAGCGTTGTTTTCCCGGAGCCGGACGGCCCGACGATGGCCGTCCGGCTGCCGGGGGCCACCGACAGAAAAAGGTTATCCAGCACCTGCACATCGGCAAAAGATTTTGAGATAGCGGTTAATTCCAGCATTCACAGACCTGCAATTTTTTTCGACTGGTGATAGAGCACACCGGTCAACGGTAGAGAAATCGCGATCATCAGCATCGCGTAGGGCGCCGCAGCGACATAATCTATCTCGCTGGTTAATGCCCAAAAGCCGGTGGCCAGCGTACGGGTTCCCAGCGGTGAAAGCAGCAGCGTCGCGGTCAGTTCGTTGCTGACGCCGAGAAAGACCAGAGCGGCCCCGGCCGTCGCCCCTGGCGCGGCGAGACGCAGTGTGATGCTCCACAGCGCCCGCCCCGGGCTTCTTCCCAGACTCCGCGCGACGTTTTCCAGCTCCACCGGCGCCTGGGCGATTCCCGCGCGAAGATTGATCAGCGCACGAGGCATAAACATCAGCAGGTAGGCCAGAAACAGCGTCACTTCGGTCTGATAGATGGGCCGGGCGTAGTGAATGGTCACCGTAACCAGCGCCAGCGCGGTCACGATCCCCGGCAGCGAACTGGTCATGTAATTGCACCCTTCAAGCAGACGAAACAGACGATGCGGATAGCGAATCCCCAGCCAGGCGATGGGGATGCCGCAGGCGGTCGTCAGCAGCGCCCCGCTGGCCCCCAGCATGAGCGTCTGGCGAAGAGAGAGCCACAGGTCGGCGTTCATCCAGTTTTCAAGGCCTCCCAACCACAGCCAGCGGCACAGCACCATCAGCGGTACCCCTAGCGCCAGCAGCACCAGCGCACACAGCAGCGACTGCGCTGCGAGGGTCGCCATCATGTTCATCTGTTTGCGTTTCTGCTCCCGCGCGGCCCCGGCGCCAATACGGGCATAGCGCGCCTTGCCTCGGGTGACGCTCTCCAGCAGCAGGAACGCCAGGCAGCATAGCGCCAGCACGCCGGCCAGCATATTTGCCGCCGGGCCGCTGAACGTGGACTGGAACTGGTCATAGATCGCGGTCGTAAAGGTGTCGAAACGGATCATCGCATACAGGCCGTATTCCGCCAGCAGGTGCAGCGCTACCAGCAGTGCGCCGCCGCAAATGGCCAGCTTCAGCTGCGGCAACACCACGCGGAAAAAAACCAGCCACGGCGGCGTACCCAGCGAGGCAGCAACGTCTTCCAGCGTCGGATCCAGGCGGCGAAGCACCGCCGCTACTGGCATATAGATAAAGGGATAGTAGGCAAGCACCGAGAGGAACACGCCGGAGGAGAGGCCGTGCATCGATGGCACCGCGCTGACCCAGGCATAGCTCTGCACAAACGCCGGTATCGCCAGCGGGGCAACCGCCAGCGCCGACCAGACCTGCCGCCCCGCCAGGGTCGTGCGTTCAGTCAACCACGCGACCGTCACGCCGAGCGCAATGCACGCCGGTACGGTCAGGGCGCTGAGCCACAGCGTATTGCTGAGCAGCTCCCCGACGCGCGGACGGAACACCAGCGCCTTAATGGTCTCCCAGCCGGTATCAATACCCACGGCAACGACAAAACCCGGCGGGAGGAGGGCTAATAATGAAAACAGTACCGCTAATGCAACCATCGGAAATGCAGGACGCCTGCGCTCGGGCAGGCGTCGTACTTTTTTTCCGAGTGTAATACTCAGACCAGACATAAGGTATTCACTTCACCGGAGGGATCACAGCAGGCCAGCTTGCGTCATCAGTTCGATAACTTTTTTGCTGTTCAGCGAAGAAGGCTCGACCTTTGGTGCATCCAGCGCTTTCAGCGGCGTCAGTTTCGGGTTAGAGGCAGCATCAACGCCCACGGCATATTCAAATGCATTATTGGTTCTCAGCTGCTCCTGGCCCTGCTTGCCGGTGATCCATTTGATGAAGGCCTGGGCCTGCTCTTTGTGTTTGCTGGAGGCCAGCACGCCACCGCCGGAGATACTCACGAAAGCCCCCGGATCCTGATGTTTGAAGTAGTACAGTTTGGTGTTTTTGCTGTTCTCACCGGTTTTGGCCTGATCGACAAAGCGGTAGTAGTGGTAAATCACCCCGCCATCAATTTGCCCGGCATTGACGGCCTTCATCACGGTGCTGTTGCCTTTATAGGCCACGAAGTTGGTTTTCATCGCTTTGAGCCAGTCCAGCGTGGCTTTCTCGCCCTTCAGCGCCAGCATCGCGCTGACAATGGCCTGGAAATCAGCACCCGATGGCGAAGCGGCCCAGCGCCCTTTCCATTCCGGTTTCGCCAGATCCATCAGAGAATGCGGCAGCTGAGATTCACTGATTTTTTCCGGGTTATAGACAAAAACGGTGCTACGCGCGGCAATGCCGATCCAGCGGCCATGCTCAGGGCGGAATTCCGGCGCGACCTGGCTTAAGGTGTCGGCATTCAGCGGCGCGAATAATTTTGCATTGTCGACCAGCACCATAGACGGGGAGTTTTCCGTCAGGAAAACGTCAGCCGGTGAAGCCGTGCCTTCCTGCACCAGCTGATTTCCCAGCTCGCTATCGCCGCCGTTACGCAGAGTCACTTTAATACCGGTTTCTTTGGTAAAGCCATCCACCCACGACTTGACCAGATTTTCATGCTGCGCGTTATAGACAACAATGCCTTCACCGCTTTCGGCCGCCAGGACCTGAGGGGCAAGAAACACCGAAGCAGCGACGAGCGCGGCGGAGCAATAAGACGACAGGCGAAAATTCATGTGCTAATCCTTAGTATTGATGGACAAATGGCCGCCGATAGCCTGGCCGGAAAGGATTAAAACACAGAGAAATAGGAATGATAATGAAAACAATTCCCATAAAATAAAAATAGTTAAAAATACTGCCCTGCATAGCTTTCTTATCTGAAAATGCTTTATTTAAAACAATGAAAAATGAAAGATTAAAAAAACCTTAAGAAAGGTTCGTTTTTTCGCAGAGAATATGAAAAATATGATCTCGGTTGCATTTCTGCCGCGAACAAAAATCCTACACCATCCGTTTAGCCGACGCCAACAAGCGCGAATCTGCGCCACGATAGCGGCAGGTCTTTCCACTGACGGCATGATCCCCCGGACAGACAACGAGCGCGGCGCGTGAAATGGCCAGCATTTTGTTTTGCCACCGGGCTGGCATTTACGGTGGCATAATTCGGCATCCCATAATGGGTCTTTGTCACAAGGTTTAATATGAATATTTATCAGGCGCAACCCAAGGATGGGGATAAAATCCTGCCCCTGTTTCTGGCATATCGCGAATTTTATGATGTCGCGACATAGCGCGAACAGGCGCGTGATTTTATTCTGCAGCGCTTACAGCTTAATGAATCGACTATTTTCTTTGCTCAAGTGGCCGACAAAGTCGTGGGATTGACGCAGCTGTATCCGCTGTTTTGCTCATTAGAAATGAAGCGTATCTGGTTACTGTATGACTTATTTGTTGATCCTTCCTCCCGTAAACAAGGAGTTGCTGAAGCGCTAATCGCCCGCGCCGGGCAATTAGCCAAAGAGTCCGACCCGGCGTTTATTATGCTCAGTATCGCAACGGATAATACGCAAGCGCTGTATGAGAAAAATGGCTTCGTACGCGACACGGATTTATACGTCTATAATAAGATGTTAAATAAATAACCGCTCTCGCAGTCCCGATAATATATCGGGGTTGCGCGCCCTGCACGCTGCTGGCGAGCAAGGTAGAGCAGATGCCCTGAAAGCTGAGCATCGAATGATGCGTAGAGAACCCACCGCCAAATATCGCGTGGGTTCCGTGCGGCAACGGCTGAAATAATGCAGTTGCCAACTTGTGCTTCCGCTGGCGTTGACGGTTCCCCGGCCACACCGGGAGAGGCGCGACGCGCTAATCGGGTCGATCTTTGTTTTGCTGCTTCAGACCGGGCGCAAAAAGAACTTCGTGGGTGTTTTACCCTTTCCGCTGGCGAGTCGTTCATGAGGCTGGGGTTTTTGATTATCGACAATCACCATTTTGTCGCTATCTTGACGTTCCAGCACCAGATAAATATGATCATAACCATGATGAGCCGTCGGGCCGCAGGTAGAACCGACATCTCCCGCTTGCTGTTGACCAACAGGAATTTTTTCCCATTTTCTTTCATCGTGAAGATAGTTGCCCAACGCTAATGCTTGCGTAATATCGGGAACGGCAATCCCACCTTCCTGCAATAGATTAGCCAGATTTAGCGCACAGCCATCATGTGGCCAGCTCTCATGGGTTAGCTTAAATAGCTCACTCGCGGCGACCTCCTGTACTTTTTCATAACGAGCTGGCGTTCTGGCAATATTCATCACCTCGATCATTTTCTCTTTGTCGCTGAGCGGCCCGATACCTGCCGCGAATAGCGTCTGGGAAGCTATTCGCGGCGAGAGAAATGTCTGAAATTCCTCTACGGCATCGCGTCGCACATGGGAGATAACCTTACCCGGGTCTTTTATCGTACCGCACCAGGCGGTGCTGATACGCAATAGTCGGGCACAATATTCCACGGCCAGGCTGTGGTCGGTTTTCATTTTGGTAATGAACGTTTCAGCCGTGTCTATCCCATGCCGTTTGGCAAAATCCAGCAGTGCCGATTGCCTGGTGCCAATACTGTCAAATGAGACCTGAAAGGCTCCGGTCTCTTCGCTTTCAATGTGAGTCCGGGAATGATGATTTCTCAGATCGACGCCAGCTTCCCAGCGCCAGTCCGATTCAAATCCCGCCTGCACGCGAAGCACTTCACACATCACTGCTTTTCGGTGTTGAAGACTGGTGTAAGGCCCAAGCACCCCTTTCATGACGGCATAGATATCATGAAGCTCATTTTCGGCAAAAACATCATCGGGTAAAGCATCCAGAGTCTCGACCAGTTGTTGCAGAAACTCACTGGGCGGGCGACCATGTTGCGCGCTGACAGGATAGCGGGTCGTGATGAATATACGTTTGTTCATAGTCTCCATCATATTCTCCTTCATGGGTTTATTACTGCAGAGACGCTGTTTTGCCTCTATTTATTTGAGGATAAGCTCTGAAACAGAGAAGAGAACTTATTCACCAGGTATGGTGCAAATAATGTCATCCCGGCAGACAGGAATTTAATAATCTCACCAACGGATTCAGGACTTGATATTTCACCAGTCATACCATAATCAAGTAATATTAAGGACCCAAAACCAACAAACATAAACAAAATAACCAGCATCCCTATCAGCGCAATCAACCGACTCGAACTGGCTTTCATGACCGTTTCCAGAACAGGTTTACCTGCTGCGTCATAAAGCGGTGTTTTTGTCACGCTATCAATGCCATTTTTTGTTTCCTTAACTTCAGAGACGGCAGATAACGCCACATCTTCAGAAAGCGCATCGGCCAAAGACCATTCTTCAGGAAGAGAGTTGCGGATCACTAAAATAGAAATCAGCGTCCCAAAGATGACAATAAAAAGTATTATAGATGAGAAAATAAGTCTGTAATTCTCGCCACACAGATGCTGCCCCTGCGCTGAGGGTTCCCCGGCCAGCACGGCAGCAGAAAAAAAGAGCAAGAATATTGCATGTGCTGACCAGTATGTTTTGAGAGAAAACATAAATACACTCCTCATCGATATCACTTTCATTTATTATTGACATGCGAAGACAAAGTCATTCATATAGATACATCCTTTGCAACAGGATGTTATCTCACTTATTTTTGCCATGCCGCTGTTCCGTGCTTCGCGACCTATTCAGAACCACACGCCGAGAGCAGTAATGTCAGAATGATGAACGAAAGAAGTTTCAGGATATTTTTCATGCAATTCCAGACAAAAAATATACCCTGGCATTCTAAAAACAGCAGGACTGTCGGACTAAGCTAAAACATCATTACCGCATCCCGTAAACAGACACCGATATGCCGCTGGCATTAATGAAGATAAGTAAAATCTGCCCGGCCGTATAAGCATGAGTATAATGGCGATAATGCAATTCTCACTCATTCATATGAAGGAGTAAGTGAAATAAATCAGCCGTGAATGGCCCGGATAATAAGCAGCAATTCGGACTGATTTCGGGTATGCGTTTTCCGGTACAGCGCACTGAGATGAGTTCTGATGGTAGTGATGGATACGCCCAGATGTAGGGCGCATTCAGCAGGGGTCATCCCCCTGACCAGCAGTTCAGCCACCGCATTTTCGGCGGGTTTGACATTAAACACCGCCATCAATGCGCTACCGCTGAAGAAAGGCTCGGGAATGATAATGCAGGCTACCCCGGGAATACGGGAAGCCGGAAGAACCAGAATCGGTTTTGCCGGGCGTCTGGCGGTGTAGCATAATCCTGCCCGGGGTGGCTCCGCGGTTCGCGTGGCCTGTTCGATGGCATGTTTCAGTTTTTTGCTGTCGGTATCCAGACTGAGTGTATCAGCGCCGGCAGACCAGGCTAACCGGACGTTCGCACGTTGGTAACTTTCGGCATGGGCACTGGCGTAAAGAATTTTCCCACTACGATCCACAAGCCAGACCGGGTAAATACCGTTGTCCATAATGGCAGTTTGATACTTAATCGTGTCACGAAGTTGCTCAAATCTGGCGTGAAGCTGGCTGGCGGTCATTAAGGCCGGGATGAGGCGCTGAAACAGGTCAAATTGTGCAGACTGCGGATAGACGGCATCGTTGGCTGTCATCAGCGATAAATAGGTGGAATAACCATTGACGGTACACAGCTTGACACTGGTCAGATAATTCAGGTCATTCGGGTGATGAAATTCATTGTAATAAATGCTGTTCGCAATAAATTTATCGCCTAAAAACTCCCTGTCCCGGTACATCTGTCCGACAGGCAATCCCGTCAGTATTTTCTCGGCAGGGTCAATGGCCAGAAAGACATCCCGGTAGGCCGTAACTACCTTTTCTTCAAGTAGGAATGAATCCGTCATCAGATGCGCATTACCTTTATCATAAAAAAGTAATGCCGCGTACTGATGACCGGTGAGGAACGACAGCTTCTGCAGCGCGAGTTTCCACAGCTGGGGATCCAGCGTGGCCATCAGGATAGTTTCCAGGATCTCAAGATAAATTCGTTCCGGATCGGTGGCCATAACAACACCTGTTACTCAGTGTTTAACCTGCCTGGACGGCACATGATGCCTGCATAGTCATCATAGACCCGGAAGATAAATCGTGGCAAACCCGGCGCAACAAGTTGGCAGGGAAATACGTAACCTGATAGAGAGGGCCAGGCAAAGGTCATTCCTGATGTCGAAGACAGCCGGGAAGAGAAACAACTCTTTAGTGGCCGCAAACCGCACTACATATAGCAACGGATGACAGGAAGGTGAAAAATTTGCTGCCTTCAACGTCCTGCCACTGAAAAAAGCGGGGAATAAACCCGCCATCGCAGGACGTGGAGTGAAAGCCCAATGGGTTTTACGCAGCCAGCTATGGCGCAAGACATCTGGGCGGTCACATTATCCGGCAACGGCAAATAGTCTGCGCCAGACAAATGTTCTCTCTGCTCAGCCAGCGATAGCCCAGCGATACCCCAGCGATGGGTGAGTCACTCCCCGCCGCAAGCGGCATGAGCGCTTTGGCTGAAATGGGTATGAAGTCGGTGCGGTTTTCTGCCCTTGATTCCGTCTGACCCGTAGCCGATCGCCGGTCAGCAAGCGTGGGAAGAAAAAAAACCCGCAGAGATAGCGCGGGTTGATTCAAATTCAAATCCATTGCGTGCAAGTAACATCACAATAACCGGACGTTATTTTATGACTTGCATCACAAAAACATCACCCCCTGTTCGGGGGGGGGGGAGCCTGACGTCTCACCTCCCCCTCTTTGGCCGTGGCGCTCGCGATGCGAAGCACTACCGTTTACGCCTGTTGTCGTGCCGAATGGGGCGGAACCTCAGGACGGATCCGGAACCAGATAGCATACATCGCCGGCAAGAAGACCAGCGTCATGATGGTGCCCCCTAACGTTCCGCCAATCAGCGTATAAGCGAGGGTTCCCCAGAACACCGAATGGGTCAGGGGAATAAACGCCAGCACAGCGGCCATTGCCGTCAGTAGCACGGGCCTCGCCCGCTGTACCGTAGCTTCTATCACCGCATGGTACGGATCGAGGCCTTCCCTCTCGTTATGATGAATTTGGCCGATAAGAATCAGCGTATTACGCATAAGAATGCCCGAAAGCGCGATCAACCCGACCAGGGCATTGATGCCAAACGGCTGATTGAAAAGCAGCAGCGCAGGGACCACGCCGACCAACCCCAGCGGAGCGGTAAGAAACACCATCACCATGGCCGACATGGAGCGTACCTGCAGAATGATGACCAGCAGCGTCAGGGCGATCATAATGGGGAATAAAGGCGCCATCGCCCGAGTGGCTTTGCCCGATTCCTCAATCGAGCCCGCCATATCGATACGGTATCCAGGGGGGAGCGAATCAACAATCGGCTGTAGCTGTTTCATGATGGCGGCAGAAACGTCCGGCGGCTGAAGGTTGTCGGCAATGTCACCGCGCACGGTAATGGTCGGCGTTCGATCGCGACGACGCAGTAGCGGGTCTTCCATTCTGACCTCAACCTTTCCGATTTGTGCGAGAGGAATGCGCTGCCCCGCATTGCCCACCAGGGTAAACCCCTCAATTTTCGCCGGGTCCAGACGTATATCACCGGCGGCGCGCCCCGTGACCTGCACCGAGCGAATATCTTCCCGTACCGAGGTAATGGGAATTCCCGATAACAGGAACTGGAGCTGTTGGGCCACGGCATTCGACGTTAAACCGGTTGCCTGCAGACGGTCCTGATCGAGGGTGAAATGTAAGGCGGGTACCTTCGGCCCCCAGTCGGTATTAACGGTCCTCATCATCGGGCTGGCCTGCAGCACGCTCTCAACCTTATCTGCGATGTCGCGCAATTTATCGCTATCTGGCCCCATTACCCGCCATGCCACGGGGAAAGGTGAATACGGGCCAAACACCAGTTGCGTTACGCGAACGCGCGCTTCAGGCGCCAGTCCGCTGGCGACGGCTTCCCGCAGCCGGAGTTTGAGCGCATCGCGTGATTGCTGGCTGTCCGTCAACACCACTATCCTGGCAAACGACGGGTCGGGTAGCTCGGGGGCCATCGCCAGATAAAAACGCGGTGAGCCCTGGCCAATGTAGGCGGTCACCATTTTCGCTTCCGGCTGTTTTTGCAACCACGCCTCTATTTTGGCCGCCGCTGCGCTGGTCAGCCCAATAGAGGTGCCATAGGGCATCTGCACTTCGACCAGAACTTCCGGCCGGTCAGAGGTGGGGAAAAATTGTTTTTTCACCAGCCCCATTCCGAGAACGGCCAAAACGAAAATCGCGACGACGGACCCGGCCACACCCCATTTGCTTGCGATAACGCGGGCCAGCATACGGCGGAAGCGGTTATAGCGCGGCGTGTTATAGATAGCGGCATGGCCGCCTGCCACTTTTGCAATATCCGGCAGCATCTTCACGCCCAGATACGGCGTGAAAACAACGGCAACCAACCACGAGGCGATCAGGGCGAGACCGACAATCCAGAACATATTGCTGGTGTATTCTCCAGCGGTAGACTGCGCAAAACCATTAGGCATAAAACCAATGGCGGTCACCAGAGTTCCTGCCAGCATTGGCGCGGCGGTATGGCTCCAGGCGTAGGCCGAAGCTTTAATTCTGTCGTAGCCCTCCTCCATTTTCACCACCATCATTTCGATGGCGATAATGGCATCATCGACCAGCAGGCCGAGAGCAAGAATAAGCGAGCCCAGGGTGACGCGGTCAAAGTTGATACCGGAGGCTTCCATCACCACAAAAACAATCGCCAGCGTCAGGGGGACCGCCGCCGCGACCACCACGCCCACGCGCCACCCCATGCTGACAAAACAGACCATCATCACGACCAGCAGGGCGGCGAAGAATTTGAGCATGAACTCGTCGACCGACGCACTGATATTCACCGACTGATCGGTGACTTTCGTCAGGGTCATCCCCAGCGGCATAGCCGCATTGATTTTTGCCGCTTCGGCATCCAGCGCTTTACCTAACGCCAGGCCATTCCAGCCTTCGCGCATGACAATACCGAGCAGCAGCGCCGGTTCAGACTGGTTACGAATCTGCAGAGTGGGAGGGTCTTCATAACCGCGTTCAACCGTTGCCACGTCGGACAGCTTGAGCGTTTTGCCCTGAGCGATAAATGGCGTATCGCGGATCTTCTGCAATTCATCGAAAGCGCCATCGAGGCGGATAAAGATCTGCGCGCCGCGAGTCTCAATTGAACCCGCCGGGGTTAAGACGTTCTGGCTGTTAAGCGCATTGAAAATATCCTGCGGAGAGAGCCCTATCGTAGCCAAACGCGCATGCGAGAAGGAGATATAAATGCGTTCCGCCTGCTCGCCGATAATATTGACTTTCTTCACGCCAGGGACGTGCAGGAGCTGCTGGCGTAATGTTTCGGCATCACGAACCAACAGGCGCTGCGGCTCCCCTTTCGCTTTCAGCGCAAAAAGCGCGAAAGTGACGTCGGAGAATTCATCATTGATCATCGGCCCTATCACGCCGGCGGGGAGATTTTTGGCTTCATCCCCCAGCTTTTTTCGCGCCTGATAGAACTCTTCCTGCACCTGGGATGGCGGCGTACTGTCCTGTAATGAGAGCGTGATAAAGGCCATGCCGGGGCGGGTATAGGTTTCCGTACGGTCATACCATTTGAGCTCCTGCAGACGTTTTTCCAGCGGCTCGGCAACCTGATCCTGGATTTCCTGCGCGGTCGCCCCGGGCCAGACGCTGATAATGGTCATCTGCTTGACCGTAAAGGGCGGATCTTCCGCTCGTCCAAGGCCAAAAAACGAATAAATACCGGCAATCGTAATCAGAATAATCAAAAACAGGGTGATCGAGCGCTCGCGCACCGCCAGCGCGGACAGATTGAAGCGTTTTGCGCTCATGGTTTGCTCCCCGCATGGGCAGCATCGCGTTGTTCAGCAAGTCGCACAGCCTCGCCTTCGTGCAGAAGATGCGCCCCTAGCGCCACAATCTTCTCGCCCGGCCGCACATCGCCAGTCACCTGCACAGCTTCCGCACCTACGCTTAGCACCGTTACGGGCTGCCAGACGACCTTGGTTGGCGGTGTAGAAATCCGCCAGATACCGGGCCCTTTACCCGAATCGTACAGAGAAGCCAGCGGAACCTGCATCACCGGGCGTTCCCCGCTATTTTTTTGAATTTGCAGCGTCACGGTCGACCCCAGCGGAGCGTTCGCCAGCGGGCCTTCCAGCACGTACCGCGCCTCGAATGTGCGGGTCGCAGTATCAGCCGAATCCGAAAGCAGCCGCAGTCTGGCGATAACGGGCTCGGTTTCGTTGCCATAGCGCGTAGCCTGAGCTTCGCTGCCGATGGCGGGACGCAACGTCTCCGGGAGCTGCACCAGCGCCTCACGCTGCCCCGCTCTCGCCAGCCGAATCACCGCCTGTCCGGCGCTGACGACCTGACCGGGTTCGCCGAGCGTCTCCATCACCACGCCGTCGGAATCGGCCAGCAGCACGGCATAGCCCGTCGCGTTTTGCGCCACGTTTGCCTGAGCCTGGGCGGCGCTGAGCTCCGCTTTAGCAGAATCGGCCGCCGCTTTAATCTGGTCATACTCTGACGCGGAGACGGCGCCAGAGGCAACGAGGCCACGATAGCGCGCCTCATCACTGATTGCTTTTCTTGCGCGTGCCCTGGCGGCATCAACGGCCTGTTGCTGCGCCAGCGCCTGCAGCTTCAGGTCGACAGGGTCCAGTCGCATCAGCGGCTGACCCCGTTTAACGGTCTGGCCTGTATCCACAAAGCGTTCGAGGATCTTACCCTGCACCCTGAAACCAAGATCGCTTTGCGTTCTTGCTACCACCACGCCAGTAAAGGTCCGGGAAGTATTGTTCGCGAGTTCAACGGACGCGGCTCTGACAAGCGGCGGCCGCGTGCGCGGATCGTCATTAGCGGAATTGTCGCCGCAGGCCCCCAGGATGAACGGCAGGAGGCAAACGGCAAAACGGGCTGAATTAAGCCTGAGCATGGGAAACCCTTAATAAAATAACAGGACAGTTTCCGCATTCTCAGACTAGTGACCAATAAAGTCAATGGTCACTAGTCAGGGGGCGAGGCTTCTTAAAATCAGTGAGGAAAGCAGCACCGCTGCTTTGGGAGCCGCTTCGAGATTAAACTGCAGCTGAACGGGGTTAACGAAAGGACACATCACCAGATATACCGCGTGCGTGGCTTCGTCCAGCGGCGTTTTCCTTTCAAACTCCCCGTTCTTCCTGCCTTCAACCAGAATACCCTCAATCAGCTTGATCAGATGTTCTGCATACTTTTCCGTAGAAGGCCACTTATCCCGCGCGGCGACGGCGGCAATATCGTAAAGCTTGCGATCGTGGAAAAACAGTTCGCTCCCCGCTTCGGTGAGCGCCCCGAAAAGACGACGGAGTTTCTCGCTGGCTGACGGCGCATCGGCAATTGCGGCATCGACCGCCTCCATGATCAACGACAGGCGGTTAGCGCAGATCACCTCGCCGATAGCCTGTTTGGAATCAAAAAACTTATAGATATAGGACTTTGAAAAACCGATAGATTTAGCAAGCTCTGCCACGGTGGTTTTTTCGTAGCCGTAATGGCCGAAATGCTCAAAAGCCGCTTCGACAATTTGCTCTCGGACGCTGTGATCAAGTGGACCACGTGATGGTGGGACGTTCATATTCTTAGTCATTTTTTCAGCTTAGCGTGATAGCCATTGATTGACAACTCATGACCAAATTAGAATTTAGTCACAATTCCGGCTAGTTTCAAGGTCGCGCAATGTTATCCTCACCGGCGACGGCACCAGGGCAGTGCATCTGTTTACTGCGGGAGGTGCCGGCGGATCGGTTCGGATGCTCCAGTACCGAAATTGTACCAGACAAATACCTTTGCCAATAAAAGCCCTATATGAAAGCTTATCTCAATGGCAGAAGTGAATGCCACCACGGGAATGGCCTCTGCTTTTAATCAATGTGTACAAGCAGTACGGCGCTGCGTTGCAATCTATCCATAACAGATAGTTCCCAGGGAGGGTCATTGCGACCAGGCAAGATATTCACTATCGCTGAGCAGACGGTCTGCTTTTATCGCCTGCTGTCAGGCTTGCTCAACAGGTGATGCGGTGAAACGGCGAATAGACAACGCCGGAACTCAGTTCGCGGCCCCGGCGCAGCAGGGTAAAGAGAATGGCGTCATACGCGCCTCACAATGTAGGCGATGTGACTGATAGGGTAAACGACCCCAAAGCAAAAAGGGGTTACCTTTCGGTAACCCCTTTTTTTATTTGGCGGAAGCGTAGAGATTCGAACTCTAGAACCCTTTCGGGTCGCCGGTTTTCAAGACCGGTGCCTTCAACCGCTCGGCCACGCTTCCAGAATGACGCGCACTATAAACATCTCTTAGCGCCATGTAAAGCAGGAATTTATCGAACGCGAAGGTTTCTCTCTCAATGGCGCAAAAAACGAGCAATACGCTAACATCGTTATTTACAGCGGTGCTCATAGAGAAGGTTCGGCGATATGAAAAGGGTCAACACCTTAGCTATTCTGGCGTTTATTTTATTGATCCCGCCTGAAGCATCGGCTCAATATCCTTCATTTGCGGCATTCACCCCACCGTCGAAAGAATATGCGGTGCAAAGCGATCTGATTGAAGTCACTAACTTACCTAAAGTACCTGCGCAGAGAGGTCGGGGGATCTGCTACGCAGCCTCTGCGGCAGTGGTGCTTACTGCGGAAAACTGCCTCAAATTACATGAGGATTGTACTCGCTATACGCCAGACAAAATCTTTTCACCTTACGGGCTGGTAAAACCTTTTGGCGAAGAGGATTCAAGAAGTCATGAGCCTCTTGCAGATGAAGGCGGGAGTGCAATAAATGCTTTAAATTATGCAGCCTATGACGCGTTCGGTAACCCATCACTTGAGTGCTCGTAAAAAGATAAAACGATGCCTGATTTCGCCAATAGCGATGATGGCGGCGTTCGGGAATATACGATGTGGAATCAGGTTTATAACATTTACAAAAACCTCACAAATACCGCTCAAAAAACAGACTTTAATTGTCAGGCGTGCATTGAGGATTTTTTTAATACTCACCAAACAGAATTCTCAACATTAAAGAAAATATTCCCCAATATAAAAGAGCAGTCGGTCAGTTTTCTCAGGCTCATGCGGGAACCCACTTATCGCGACTTCGTCGTTAAACTTACCGTGCCGATAAAATGCCACCGGGTCGCGAATAAAGTGTGGCTTGAGAACGCCGGAAAGGTGGATGTCGCGGTTTATCCGCCAGCGGGAGGTGACACGACAACACCTGGCAGTTCGGGAAAAGAGACCGGACAGAATAAAAAACCAGGACACGGTAACTATAAAGAAGCCATCGCGGTCATTAAAACGGTACTCAACAGCGGCAGGCTGCTGGTGTTAGAAGGTATTTGCCTTGATAAAAATACAAAAGGCAAAAAATGTCTGGTGCTGCATACCGTTGTCATTAGCGGTAGCAAAACGCTCTGTGACAAAAAAAATCAGTGTCTGGATGTTCTGAAGGTTATCAACAGCTGGGGAGACTCCTGGCAAAAAGAAGTCAATGATGGCTGGGTGCAAGCAAAGCCTCTGCTGGATAGCACACATTACGCCGAATATATGATGGGCTGGCTCAGCGACAAAGCCCAGGCCGGACAGGAAGACTCCAGATAATACACAAAAAAAATCCCGCGATACTTCTATCGCGGGATTTTTCTGTATCTGGCGGAAGCGTAGAGATTCGAACTCTAGAACCCTTTCGGGTCGCCGGTTTTCAAGACCGGTGCCTTCAACCACTCGGCCACACTTCCGTAATGAGGCGCACTATAAACAGCTACTTGCGCCGTGTAAAGTCAGGAGCCGTTCACTTGCTTCAAAAATAGCCAAAATGCTGTTAATCGATTGAACCAACAGCAGATTGACCATTTTTTCAGCACGAAATCTGCCCGCTGGGCGTTAGTGCTTTTTGATGTACATATCTTTGGTGAAGTAGTATCCCAGCTTATCAGGCGTAAATCCCCCCACCCACGGTTTCACCAGGTGCGTACGGACATAGTGATAAACCGGAACCGCCGGCACATCTTTCGCCAGAAGATCCTCTGCCTGCTGGTAGTACTTACCGCGCGCCACCCCATCCGACGCTTTGGCGGCGTTCTTTAAGGCTTCATCATAGGCAGGATTACTGTACTGGCTGGTATTCTCACTGTCGCCGGTGCGGAAATTGTTCAGGAAAGTGGCGGCATCGTCATAATCGGCAATCCACGCATAGCGCACGGCGTCAAAATTGTGCGTGTGCATGGTGTCGAGCATCGTCTTCCACTCCTGGTTTTGCAGCTTCGCCTCCACACCAAGGTTTTTCTTCCACATCGAACTGGCGGCAATCGCCACGCGCTGGTGTGATTCCGAAGTGTTGTACAGCAGATTAAACACCAGCGGGTGACTATCCGAGTACCCCGCTTCGCTCAGCAGTTTTTTGGCTTCGGCAATGCGCTTATCGCGTGGCCAGCTGGCGTAATCCGGATTTTGCAGTTTTACGCCGCCGATATCAGGCTGGCTAATCAGCCAGGCCGGGCGTTGTCCCTGCCCCAGTACTTTTTCAGCAATGATGTCTTTATCCAGCGCCATGTTCAGCGCCAGCCGGACACGCGGATCGTTAAATGGCGGCCGGGTGGTGTTGAACTCATAATAGTAGGTCGCCAGCTGCGGCGACACGTTCAGCTGATCGCCCATGGTCTTTTTAAGCTGTGCGAACTGGTTAATCGGTACCGTATAAACAATATCGATTTCACCCGCTTTATAGCGGTTAACGTCCGCCGCCTCTGAATGAATCGGCAGCCAGGTCACTTTATTAATTACCGTATGCTCATTGTCCCAATAGCGCGGGTTACGTTCGGCCACGATGCGCTCGTTAACTACCCACGCGGACAGCTTATACGGACCGCTGGTCACGATATGCTCCGGTTTGGTCCACTGCTCGCCAAAGCGGTTTACCAGCACTTTATCAATCGGCACCAGCGAAGGGTGCGCCAGCATCGCTAATAATGCCGCGTTCGGCTGCGTTAATGTGACTTCAAGCGTCGCATCATCAACCGCCTTCACGCCCAGCGTCTCCGGCGCTTTTTTCCCCTCGGCAATTTCCTGCGCGTTCGCAATATGCATATTGCCCGGGTAGCTGGAATAAGGAGATGCCGTCAGAGGAGAGACCAGACGCTGCCAGCTCCAGACAATATCCTGCGCGGTGATGGCGGTCCCGTCAGACCAGGTAACGCCCGGACGTAAATGGAAGGTCCAGACGGTGTTATCTTTATTTTCCCACTTTTCCGCCAGCCGCGGCTCTATTTCACCTGCCGGCGAGACGCTGACCAGCCCCTCGAAAAGATCGCTGATGATATTAAACTCAACGTCACTCTCGACCTTATGCGGATCCAGTGATGCCGGCTCGCTGCCGTTATTTCTCACCAGCTCCTGCTTCTCTGCCAGCACCGTCCCCGGGGGAACCTGAGCGGCAAATATCGTGGCCGTCGTGCAGAGTAAACCGAGAGCCAGCAATGCTTGCGTGATGTGATTGTATTTTTGTGATTTCATATCCCTTGCCTTTATTACGCTTCGTTTGTACCCTCTCCACACTTAGCCACAGAACGGCAATAACGCAATATTTTTCAGTGACCTATAAGATTCCGATCGGGTTCCTGAAGCCAAACGCACAAACACACCACCTTTCCATTATTTATTAGAATAATATGCTGCGTGATTGCGTTGGGGTCTAAGTAAAGATGGGTAAAAGCACTATGGCTTCCGTCTTGGTTTTTTTATGCTTCATTATTAATTACATCTGTCATAAGAGAGTGACTCATGGATCGTATTATTACGTCGTCGCGTGACCGTTCATCGCTGCTCAGTACGCATAAAGTTCTGCGGAACACCTATTTCCTTCTCAGTCTGACGCTGGCATTTTCCGCCATTACGGCAACGGCCAGCACGGTGCTGATGCTGCCTTCTCCAGGGCTGATTCTGACGCTGGTGGGTATGTATGGTCTGATGTTCCTGACCTATAAACTAGCCAATAAGCCGACAGGTATTCTGGCGGCCTTCGCCTTTACCGGCTTCCTGGGGTATATCCTTGGGCCAATGCTCAACGCCTATCTGTCTGCGGGCATGGGTGACCTGATTGGTCTGGCGCTGGGCGGTACCGCTCTGGTGTTCTTCTGCTGCTCGGCCTATGTGCTGACCACCCGTAAAGACATGTCCTTCCTCGGCGGGATGCTGATGGCAGGCGTAGTGGTGGTTCTGATCGGTATGGTGGCTAACATCTTCCTGCAGCTGCCGGCTCTGCACCTGGCCATCAGCGCGGTGTTTATCCTGATTTCTTCAGGCGCAATCCTGTTTGAAACCAGCAATATTATCCGCGGCGGTGAGACCAACTATATCCGCGCTACCGTCAGCCTGTACGTGTCGCTGTACAACATCTTCGTCAGCCTGCTGAGCATCCTTGGCTTCGCAAGCCGGGACTAACCTCTGCCGACGCTGTGCTCAGGCCCCGCTTATGCGGGGCCTTATTTTTTGCTACACTGCGGCCAGTCTGAACGGTATGTGAAGAATTATGTTTATCTTTGAAGGCAACGAAATTGAGACCGATAGCGAAGGCTATCTGAAAGAGACGACACAGTGGAACGAAGCCATGGCGGAAGTTATCGCCGGGCAGGAAGGCATTACGCTCTCCGTTGAACACTGGGAAGTGGTGCGCTTTGTGCGCGAATTTTATCTGGAGTTCAACACCTCGCCCGCCATTCGCATGTTAGTGAAGGCGATGGCGAATAAGTTTGGCGAAGAGAAAGGCAACAGCCGCTATCTCTACCGTCTGTTCCCGAAAGGGCCGGCCAAACAGGCCACCAAAATTGCCGGCCTGCCTAAACCGGTGAAGTGCATTTAATAGAGAATGGCAAATTTTTGCCACTCTCTGGTGGGTTGATGAGGCTCGGTATTGACTCTGTCAACCCGCGCACTGCGCGGCCCGCCGGCTTTTAGCCAGGCGATAAGTGCCGCGACCTGGTCTTCCTCCCCGCAGGCCAGCACCTCCACGCTGCCATCATCAAGATTACGAGCATAGCCCGTCAGCCCCAGGCGTAGCGCCTCCCGCTGCGTCGAGTAGCGAAACCCCACGCCCTGAACCGAGCCATAAACCCATGCCATTGTGCAGATTGTCGCCATCGTTACGCTCCTTTTTTGGCCTGCCCTGATGCACAGAATAGCAAATTCTCGTCAGCGTACATGCTTCGGCAACAGGCCATAGTGCTGACGAAAACGCGCGGTAAAGCGTGACCCGGACTGATAGCCGCTGTTGAGCGCGATCTCGCCTATGGGTAGCGACGTTGACTGCAGCTGGCCTAAGGCGTACGCCATGCGAACCTCTTCAACGATCAGACGAAAGCTTTGCGATTCCAGCTGTAAACGGCGGCGCAGCGTCGATTCCCCCAAAAACAACATCTTTGCCACCCGGGGAACGCTCCACGCCTCCGCCGGCGACAGCATGATAATTTGCCGTACCTGGCCGGTCAGATCCTGCTGTCTTTCGTTTAACAGCGGTCCGGCATATCCCGCCTGCTGCAACGCCAGCAGCAGCCCCATCGTCTGGTGATGCTGCAGTTCCGTCGATAGTCCCCCACGCACCGCTTGCAACACGTTCTGCCACATAAACGACAGCTCAGGAGTCATCGGCGCGCAGAGTGATGTCAGCCGGCCGGGCGGCGGCTCGCTCATGTAACGTGCTTTAAAATCCGCGAGCAGGTCGACGGTCAATGAGAGCAGGTCAGAACAAAATAGCCCATTGTCCGGCTGATTAATGACCTCGAGCTCAACGTCGGCGGGCAAAATAATCAGCTGCTGCGGGGTGGCCTGCATCTGACTGGCCCCCTGCACGATGATTTTACTTCCTCGATTGACCCGACACAGCGCAGGCGAAAAAAGCCTGACGCGATGCAGTTTATATAATCGCCGGGAGGTGATTTCCGCCGCCGATAACGCGTTATGCTGAAAGTGAATATTCCGCATTTGAGCTCTCTGTCTGTCGTTTAGCGTCCTGACATGGCCGTCAGCTGGGCGCTGGCGATAGCATGGCTGCGCAGCATAAAGCCCACCAACGCGCCGCTGGCCTGTGCATCAATCGGTAATGTCGCCGTATTCAGCGCCCATACCGTAAAGTGGTAACGATGAGGCTTATCCCCGGGCGGAGGACACGCTCCGCCAAAGCCCGCATAGCCGAAGTCATTCCGCCCCTGCACGGCGCCTGCTGGCAGTTTAGCGTTGTTTTTATCTCCGGCACCAGTCGCCAGACTGGAAACCGTCGGCGGTATATTCACCACCGTCCAGTGCCACCACCCGCTCCCGCTGGGCGCATCCGGGTCGTAGGCGGTCACCGCAAAACTGCGGGTACCCGTCGGCGCATGTTCCCAGGTCAACTGGGGCGAGACATTCCCCCCGCGACAGCCAAAACCATTAAACTGTTGGGATGTCGCCAGGCTGTCGCCTTCGCGCATATCGCTGCTGGTGACGCGAAATGGCGCTGCTGCCGCGCTGGTACTGATAACCGCAATCAAGATTGTCGCTAACCGGGATCCTGTTTTCATCGTGTTTTCCTCCGTTGGGTGAGGAATCACTGTAAGATCCCGGGAAGGTTTTTATTGTGCCAAAGCGCCGGCATTTTGTGCCGAAACGCTCACCTGTCGGCGCAGGTGGAATGATGCTTGCGCCGGTCACTTGTGCTAACCTACGCGCCATTTTTCGGTGCGACATTCCCGTTGCTTAAAGGTAGCTCCATGACAGATTCCATTTTCCCCCGCTTAGTGTTAACCAAAGGACGCGAGAAATCCCTGCTGCGTCGCCATCCGTGGATTTTCTCCGGCGCCGTCGCCCGGATGGAAGGTAAAGCTCGTTCCGGTGAGACCATCGATATCGTTGATTCTCAGGGAAAATGGCTGGCCCGCGGCGCGTATTCGCCCTCTTCGCAGATCCGCGCTCGCGTCTGGAGCTTCGATCGCAATGAAGCTATCGATAACGCTTTTTTCGAGCGTCGTCTGCAGCAGGCTCAGACCTGGCGCGAATGGCTGGCGGCCCGCGATGGCCTTGATAGCTATCGTCTGATCGCCGGAGAATCCGACGGCCTGCCGGGCGTGACCATCGATCGTTTTGGTAACTTCTTCGTACTGCAGCTGCTGAGCGCCGGTGCTGAATACCAGCGTGCCGCCATCATCAGCGCGTTGCAAACGCTGTTTCCGGACTGCTCTATCTACGATCGGAGCGACGTCGCGGTGCGTAAAAAAGAGGGACTGGAGCTGGCTCAGGGTCCCGTCGTCGGCGAACTGCCGCCGGCCCTGCTACCGATTACCGAGCACGGTATGCAGCTGCTGGTAGATATTCAGGGCGGCCACA
Source organism: Klebsiella sp. CSG-1 (assembly GCF_056521145.1). Classification (NCBI taxonomy): domain Bacteria; kingdom Pseudomonadati; phylum Pseudomonadota; class Gammaproteobacteria; order Enterobacterales; family Enterobacteriaceae; genus Klebsiella; species Klebsiella sp. CSG-1. The sequence continues at coordinate 202,653 of NZ_JBWNLD010000010.1, forward strand.
AAACCGGTTACTACCTCGACCAGCGCGATAGCCGTCTGGCGACCCGCCGCTATGTCACCGACAAGCGCGTTCTTAACTGCTTTTCCTACACCGGTGGTTTCGCTGTTTCCGCTCTGATGGGCGGCTGCCGCCAGGTTATTAGCGTGGATACCTCCCAGGAGGCGCTGGATGTTGCGAAACAAAACGTAGAGCTGAACAAGCTGGACCTTTCCAGAGCGGAATTTGTTCGCGACGACGTCTTTAAACTGCTGCGTAAATATCGCGATCAGGGGGAGAAGTTTGACGTTATCGTCATGGATCCGCCGAAGTTCGTCGAGAATAAAAACCAGCTGATGGGCGCCTGCCGCGGCTATAAAGATATCAACATGCTGGCGATTCAGCTCTTGAATCCCGGCGGTATCCTGCTGACCTTCTCCTGCTCGGGTTTGATGGCGACCGATTTATTTCAGAAAATCATTGCCGATGCCGCAATTGATGCCGGACGTGATGTACAATTTATAGAACAGTTCCGTCAGGCTGCCGATCACCCGGTGATTGCAACCTACCCGGAAGGGCTGTATCTGAAAGGGTTTGCCTGTCGCATCATGTAACTTGAAAAGCGGAACATTGCCCGCATATAGCAGGTAATAACGTTTCCCAGGAGGTGCCTATGATTGCCAGCAAATTCGGTATCGGCCAGCAGGTTCGCCATACGCTATTGGGCTACCTCGGCGTGGTTGTTGATATCGATCCCGTATACTCGCTCGCCGAGCCGGAAGAGGATGAAATTGCAGCCAATGACGAACTGCGCGCGTCGCCCTGGTATCATGTGGTCATGGAAGATGAGGACGGCCAGCCGATCCACACTTATCTTGCGGAAGCGCAGTTGAGCGGTGAAGCCAGCGACGAACATCCGGAACAGCCGTCGATGGACGAGCTGGCCAGAACGATTCGCCGACAGCTGCAGGCCCCGCGGCTACGTAACTGATGTAAAAAAACCCCGCTATCGCGGGGTTTGTTATTTACTTCGCCAGCCCTAAACGCGGTATTTCAATCGCCGGGCAGCGATCCATCACCACATTCAGCCCAGCCTCGCGCGCCAGTACCGCCGCCTGTTCGTTAATCACGCCCAGCTGCAGCCACAGCGTTTTCGCACCAATGGCGATGGCCTCCTGAGCAACGGCCAGCGCCGCATCGGAGTTGCGAAAGACATCGACCATATCCACTTTTTCCGGCACATCGCCAAGGGTGGCGTAGCCTTTCTGCCCCATCAGCGTGGTACCAGCGACTTTCGGCGCAACAGGGATAACGTGATAGCCCTGTTCAAGAAGGTATTTCATCACCCGATAACTTGGGCGATCCGGTTTGTCACTCGCCCCCACCAGCGCAATCGTCTGGGTTGAGGTGAGAATGCCTGCGATATCGTTCTCTTTCATTTAATCCTCCACTCTTTAGCCCAAGTGTATGCTAATCCGACTGAACGGGCCATGCATCCTGACTTACGGATACGTCAAAAATTTTCACCCGGATGCTTGCAGCAACAGTCACTTCCAGTAATCTGTCTGCAGGTCAAAATGTGGAATAAAAATATGGAACTGACGACACGTACGTTACCCGCACGCAAACATATCGCGCTGGTTGCTCACGATCACTGTAAAGATATGCTGATGAAATGGGTTGAGCGCCACCAGCCGCTGCTGGCCCAGCACGAACTCTATGCAACCGGCACCACCGGTAACCTTATCTCCCGCGCAACCGGGCTGGAGGTTAACGCGATGCTGAGCGGACCGATGGGTGGCGATCAGCAGGTCGGCGCGCTAATTTCGGAAGGTAAAATCGATGTGCTGATTTTCTTCTGGGATCCGCTCAACGCCGTGCCGCACGACCCGGATGTCAAGGCACTGCTGCGCCTGGCTACGGTGTGGAACATCCCTGTAGCCACCAATGCCTCAACGGCCGACTTTATTATTCTGTCGCCGAACTTCGCTGAACCTCTCGATATTCTGATCCCGGATTATCAACGTTACCTCGCCGACCGGCTGAAGTAATCCCGGCCGGCGGCCCGCCCGCCGGCACTTACGGTTTTCTCGCCACCGGCACATCCAGATCTTCTAACATTTCGACAAATGGCGAAGGCCGCGCTTTGTTGAACAATAGCCAGACGCGAAGCCGGGCACGCGTGATAGCGACATAGAGCAAACGTCGCTCTTCCGCATCCGGAAAATCCTCCGGCTGCGGCAGCAGCGCCTGCTCCATAATGGATTCACGCGCCGGGGCCGGAAACGCATCATCACCATCCTGAAGTCCCAGGACAATGACATAATCCGCCTGCTGACCTTTACTGGCATGGATGGTCATAAAATCGAGCTGCAGATGCGGCCAGCGCGTCGCCGCTTTTTCCAGCGCCTCAGGTTTCAAATGATGGTAGCGCGCCAGCAATAAAATCCGCTGCTCCGGTTTCGCGTAGCCGCTGAGCTTATCGAGGAGATCGTCGAGCTTATCGTCCGCCAGCAACGTTACGGCTTTCTTGTCTCCGGCCGTCAGGCTGTTCAATGGTTTACTCAACTGATGCGGGTTTTGTTGTATAAAGCCGTTCGCCACCTCCCCAATACGCCCGTTAAACCGGTAGGTGGTATCCAGCGCGCAGCAATCGCCTTCGCCAAAATAGTGATTAAATGCGGTGGTCAAAGAGAGTTGTGCCCCGCTAAAGCGATAGATAGCCTGCCAGTCATCGCCAACGGCAAATAACGTCGCCTGCGTGTTCTGCCGACGCAGCGCAGCAAGCAAGGCAGCGCGCTGCGGCGAGATATCCTGGAACTCGTCGACCAGGATATGTTTCCACGGGCTGACGAAGCGTCCTTTATCCAGAATATTAATCGCCTGATGTATCAACCCGGAAAAATCGACCGCGCCTTCGTCTTTCAGCGCCGTTTTCCACGCTTTTAACAACGGCGCCATCAGCTTAACGCGCTTACTGAACAGGTCGCGCACCTCTTCCGGCGTGCCGGCGATCATCTCCGCCTGCGATCCCCCGTGCATTCGCATCAGACTAACCCAGCGATCGAGGCGACTGGCCATCCGTCGCTGAATTTTTTTATCCTGCCAGAATTCGCCGTCCGGCACCTGCCAGCCCATCTCTTCTTCCAGCCACTGCCGCCACCCCTTGGCCTGCGCTTTTTTCTCCTGACACTGCTGGCGCCAGTTTTTCAGCAGCAAGGTCTGGCGGGCCGTGCTGTCGCTCTCCAGCTTGCTGATGGTCGGCACTTTTTTGCTGCCCTGCTGAATAATATGCAGTGCCAGAGAGTGAAAGGTGCGCGCCGTAATTTCTTCTGAGCCCAGCCGTTCACGAATACGCTCATCCATTTCCTGCGCCGCCTGGCGGCCAAATGCCAGCAGCAGAATCTGGTCGGCGGCGGCTTCTCCCCGCGTTAATAACCATCCGGCTCGCGCCACTAGCACGGACGTTTTGCCGCTTCCGGCCCCGGCAAGCACCAATAAAGCGCGCTCGCCGTTGACCACCGCCCGCGCCTGCGCAGGATTCAGCGGAGAGGTTTCGACGCTGGTAAAAAATCCGCGATACTGCTCCAGCATCGATTCCGTAAAAGCCTGATTATGAGCCAGCCGGGCCTCTTCGGTATCGGCCAGCCAGCTTTGGCACTGCCGCCACAGCTCACGACAGTTCTCGAAAGCCTCAAGACGGCTGGTCGGCATCGGCAGACCGGTCAACGCACGACGAATCTTCACCTGAATGTCAGTAACCTGCTGACGGGTCAGCCACTTGCCTTCGGCGCTGGCGCGGGCAACCTCCTCCAGCTGCTGCTGGAGAACACCGGCGGCAATACCGCTCATTTCCGCGCTCCACTGCTGCCACAGGGTATTCAGATGATGATAAAAACGCTGCGTTTCATTCCACTCGGTGCCGTGTAAACGCACGACTTTGCTGTCCGGTAAAACGAACTCCAGTTCGCCCCAGACCAGGCCGCGCTTACATTGAACTGACAATAACTGATTGAAAGGGATAAGATACTCATGGTTATCACCCGAGACTTTTACTCCCGCGTTTAGCAGTTGCACCCGGTCGTAGGGATGCTGTGCCATACGTTTGCCCAATGTTGTCGCTTTAAGTTCCATATCATGCCGAATTTCAATCAGGTTGGATGTTTTTAAGTTTAACCGCCAGCGACCAGGTGCTCCAGCGTAAAAAACGTTACAATGGTCAGGACTTATTATCTCCAGGACTGAACTGAGGGTTTATGCGTACCATTCTGAATATTTTGAACTTTATCCTTGGCGGTTTCGCCACCACGCTGGGCTGGCTGCTGGCAACTCTGGTCAGCATCATCCTGATCTTCACCCTGCCATTAACCCGCTCATGCTGGGAGATTACCCGACTCTCCTTGCTGCCTTACGGTAATGAAGCCATTCATGTCGATGAACTTGAACCGCAAGGCAAAAATAGCCTGCTGAATGCCGGTGGCACGATTCTGAATATTTTGTGGTTTATCTTTTTTGGCTGGTGGCTGTGCCTGATGCATATTTTCAGCGGCATCGCCCAATGCCTGACCATCATTGGCATCCCGGTCGGTATTGCCAATTTTAAAATTGCCGCCATTGCATTATGGCCGGTGGGACGTCGAGTGGTTTCCGTCGAAACGGCTCGCGCCGCGCGTGAAGCGAATGCGCGTCGTCGCTTTCAGTAACCGGACGGAACACGACCATGCTTAGCCCCTTGCTACGCCGTTATACATGGAACAGTGCCTGGCTATATAACGCCAGGATTTTTATCGCACTCTGCGGCACAACCGCCGTTCCATGGTGGCTTGGCGAAGTCAAACTGACCATTCCCCTGACGCTGGGCGTGGTGGCCGCGGCATTGACCGACCTCGACGATCGTCTGGCCGGCCGGTTGCGCAATCTGGCCATCACGCTAGTGTGTTTCTTTATTGCTTCCGCTTCGGTGGAGCTACTGTTCCCCTGGCCCTGGCTGTTTGCGCTTGGGTTAACCGTATCGACCACCGGATTTATCTTGCTCGGCGGTCTGGGGCAGCGTTACGCCACCATCGCATTTGGCGCCTTGCTGATCGCCATTTATACCATGCTGGGGGTAACGCTCTACGATCGCTGGTATCTGCAGCCGCTCTTTCTGCTGACCGGTGCAGTCTGGTACAACCTGCTGACCCTCTGCGGACACCTGATTTTCCCGATTCGCCCTCTTCAGGATAATCTTGCGCGCAGCTATGAACAGCTGGCGCATTACCTGGATCTTAAATCCCGTCTGTTTGACCCGGATATTGAGGATGAGAGCCAGGCGCCGCTATATGATTTAGCCATTGCCAATGGCCAACTGGTGACGACGCTCAATCAGACCAAGGTCTCTCTGCTGACGCGTCTGCGCGGCGACCGCGGCCAGCGCGGCACCCGTCGCACATTGCAATACTACTTTGTTGCTCAGGATATTCACGAACGCGCCAGTTCATCGCACATTCAGTACCAAACGCTGCGCGATCATTTTCGCTATAGCGATGTGATGTTCCGCTTCCAGCGCATGCTGTCGATGCAGGCGCAGGCATGCCAGAAACTGTCCCGCGCGATTCTTTTACGCGAGCCCTACCAGCACGATGCCCATTTCGAGCGGGCATTTATGCACCTTGATGCCGCCCTCGACCGCGTGCAGGCCAGCGGCGCTCCGGCTGAACAGATGAAAGCGCTGGGCTTTCTGCTTAACAATCTCCGCGCTATCGACGCTCAGCTGGCAACCATTGAGTCGGCGCAAACCATTGCCCCGGCGAACAGCGCAACCGAAAACCTGCTCGCAGACGACGGACTTAACAGTTTCAGCGATATTTGGCTGCGGCTGCGCCGCAACATGTCGCCAGAATCGGCTCTGTTCCGTCATGCGGTCAGGATGTCATTGGTCCTCTGTACCGGCTATGCGTTTATCCAGTTCACCGGCTTAAACCACGGTTACTGGATACTCCTGACCAGCCTGTTTGTCTGCCAGCCGAACTATAACGCCACCCGTCATCGACTCGCGCTGAGGATTATCGGTACCCTGATCGGGGTGGCCATAGGCCTGCCGATATTACTGCTCGTGCCATCGGTTGAAGGCCAACTGCTGCTCATTGTTCTGACCGGCGTGCTGTTCTTTGCTTTTCGCAACGTGCAGTATGCCCACGCGACGATGTTCATCACCCTGCTGGTTCTGCTGTGCTTTAACCTGCTAGGCGAAGGTTTCGAGGTCGCGCTGCCGCGTATTTTCGATACGCTGATTGGCTGTGCTATCGCCTGGGCGGCGGTGAGCTTTATCTGGCCAGACTGGAAGTTCCGCAATCTGCCACGGGCGCTGGATCAGGCTATCAACGCCAACTGCCGCTACCTCGATGCCATCCTCGAGCAATATCACCAGGGACGCGATAACCGCCTGGCCTATCGCGTTGCCCGCCGCGATGCCCATAGCCGGGATGGTGAACTGGCATCTGTGGTATCAAACCTGTCGACGGAACCGCGGGCTAACTCAGCCATGCGCGAAACGGCATTCCGTTTACTTTGCCTGAACCATACCTTTACCAGCTATATTTCCGCACTCGGTGCGCACCGGGAAAAACTCACGACTGCGGAAATTCTCGCCCTGCTTGATGATGCCGTCTGCTACGTTGATGATGCGCTGCACCACACGCCTGCCGACGAACAGCGGGTGCAGCAGGCGCTTAATAGTTTGCAGACCCGGATCCAACATCTTGAGCCCCGGGCTGACAGCAAAGAGCCGCTGGTGCTGCAGCAAATTGGTCTGCTGCTGGCGCTGTTGCCGGAAATCTGCAGGTTGCAAAAGCAGGTTGCGGTTCAACCCGAGTAAAGATCGATATTTTTGTGCTGGCTGCCGGCCCATACCTTAAGCTCCTGACGCCGCTGCGTCGGGAGCGCTGCGGAATGCACTCCGGCAATAGCCCCTTCCAGCGCATAGAGAACATTCAACGTGAGTGCTTTGTTTGATTCCCGCAATTTCAACCAGACTTTCTCCGCACCAAACTGACGGAGCATTTTTTCATCGCTCACGCCTGCGTTAATCAACAGCAGCTCCATATGAAAACTGATATTCGGGAGATCTTTTAATCTTCCGGACGCATGCTGTAGACGCTTTTCATTGCGTGCACTTTGTAATGAGGACGCCGATAGATTGAAAAGCGTTTTGCTATCCCCCCAGAGGGTCTCGTCAACCTGATAATATTTCAGTAAGACCGGGCGACCATTTTTCCGCATCGTCAAGAGTGGAGTGGCATGCACAACGCGATATTCCGCGCTCTGCTCACAAATTTTAAGATAGATTTCGCCCTCGGCGACCATGGCAAAAACGGTATCGTCTATGGCAAGGCTATAGCCGCCAAAGAGCGGGCGACAGCTTATTTTGCCGAGTGGAGATAAACATTCCTGGAGTTGATGGAACCGTAAAGATGACATTTTCTTCATGATTATTCCTTTGTTAATCATGTAAATAGAAGATTATTTGTTAACGGATCCGTTAATATAGAAAATAAGTGACTTCGTATATTGCAGCAAGATGATTTTTACACTGTTCAACATTTAATCATCATTTTGCGAGGGGCTTTCAGAAAACAGTCTGGCGGGAATACCCGATATATAAGTAATAAATACGCCAGCCCTGCTCACTGAAATGCCGGTGAATAGTTTGGCAAGCCGCATGGTAAACCTGGGCAATGTGCATATAGCGCTGGGCCAGGCGATTGGCTTGCGCCACGACGATTGGTGATAAGAATCGCTCTCTCCGCTCTCCCCACCAGAACGGTCAGGCGCGGAATCGACAAAAATCATGTACAATTTTCAACCAATGAAGCGATAAATGAGGTTGATCTTTTCCCCTGCTGGATATACTGTATATTCATACAGTAACCCACAGGCGGGATAGACTATGTTTACTTCAGCTTACGCAAATCGTTCATCACTGACTTCTGCTTCAGTACGTCGCCCTTCACATGACGTTGTCGAACAACCGGCCAGCGGGCTGATCAGTGAAATTGTCTACCGTGAAGATCAACCGATGATGACACAATTACTCCTGCTACCTTTATTACAGCAGCTCGGCCAGCAGTCTCGCTGGCAGCTCTGGCTGACGCCGAAGCAGAAATTGAGTCGCGAATGGGTTCAGTCTTCCGGATTACCGCTGTCGAAGGTTATGCAGATTAATCAGCTCTCCCCTTTCAACACCGTCGAGTCGATGATCCGCGCGCTGCGCACTGGGAATTACAGTGTGGTGATTGGCTGGCTGGCAGATGAGCTGGCGGCAGAAGAGCATGAACGCCTGGCCATTGCCGCACAAGAGGGTAATGCAATGGGGTTTATCATGCGGCCGGTTGGAAATACGAACCAGGCTGGGAGACAACTCAGCGGGCTAAAAATTCACTCGAATTTGTATCATTAAGCCAAATTAGGATTAATCCTGGAATTTTTTTTGCTTACAACAATACCCTTTTTAAAACAGGGTGATTTGTAGCGGAATGCCTGTCTGATGCGGTTTCGCGGCTTTATTTGGTGAATAAAAATTAACCATATTTGTTAAATCTTGTGTACACAACCCTTTTTTTTCATATGCCTGACGGAGTTCACACTTGTAAGTTTCGAACTAAGTTGTAGACTTTACATCGCCAGGGGTGATCGGCTTACGCTGCATGTATCAGCATAGTTAACAACAAGTCACGCCCCGGGTGAAGGATTTAACCGTGAGGTCTTTTGTAACTTCATGGCGAATTTTGGATGATAATGAGGCGCAAAAAATGAAAAAGACAGCTATCGCGATTGCAGTGGCACTGGCTGGCTTCGCTACCGTAGCGCAGGCCGCACCGAAAGATAACACCTGGTATGCAGGTGGTAAACTGGGCTGGTCCCAGTATCACGATACCGGTTTCTACGGTAACGGTTTCCAGAACAACAACGGCCCGACCCGTAACGATCAGCTGGGTGCTGGTGCGTTCGGTGGTTATCAGGTTAACCCGTACCTCGGTTTTGAAATGGGTTACGACTGGCTGGGCCGTATGGCTTATAAAGGCAGCGTAGACAACGGCGCTTTCAAAGCTCAGGGCGTTCAGCTGACTGCTAAACTGGGTTACCCGATCACTGACGATCTGGATATCTATACCCGTCTGGGTGGTATGGTCTGGCGTGCAGATGCTGACGGCAACTACGGTTCTACCGGCGTATCCCGCAGCGAACACGACACTGGCGTATCCCCGGTATTTGCTGGTGGTTTAGAGTGGGCTGTTACTCGTGACATCGCTACCCGTCTGGAATACCAGTGGGTTAACAACATCGGTGACGCAGGTACCGTTGGCGCGCGTCCTGACAACGGCATGCTGAGCCTGGGTGTTTCTTACCGTTTCGGTCAGGAAGAAGCAGCTCCGGTTGTTGCTCCGGCACCGGCACCGGCTCCGGAAGTGACGACTAAGCACTTCACTCTGAAGTCTGACGTTCTGTTCAACTTCAACAAATCTACCCTGAAACCGGAAGGTCAGCAGGCACTGGATCAGCTGTACACTCAGCTGAGCAACATGGATCCGAAAGACGGTTCTGCAGTGGTTCTGGGCTACACCGACCGTATCGGTTCTGACGCTTACAACCAGCAGCTGTCTGAGAAACGTGCTCAGTCCGTTGTTGATTACCTGGTATCTAAAGGTATCCCGGCTGGCAAAATCTCCGCACGTGGTATGGGTGAATCCAACCCGGTTACCGGCAATACCTGTGACAACGTGAAAGCTCGCGCTGCACTGATCGACTGCCTGGGCCCAGATCGTCGCGTAGAGATCGAAGTTAAAGGTTACAAAGACGTAGTAACTCAGCCGCAGGCTTAAGTTTTACTACCGATAAAAAACCCCGCTTTTGCGGGGTTTTTTTTGGACTTATTTCTGGCATCAACACATAGCCTGCCCGATACTGTCTCGCCCTGTCCTCTGCAGCTACTCTTTCCCCAACAGCACCTGTAAATCATGCTTCAGGCTGGACATTTTACTGGCGTACTTCTCTTTATGCTCGGCGTCTTCAATCAACTGTACGATGGTTTCAGACAGGGTTTTCCCACGCCGCTGCGCGAGTCCCGCCAGGCGCTGCCAGACGATAAACTCCAGGTCGATCGACTTTTTACGCGTGTGCAGATGCTCAGCGTTGAAGTGCCGTTTCCGACGCGCGCGGATTGTCTGCTTCATCCGGTTCATTAACTCCGGATTCATATGCTGCTCAATCCAGGTATGCACCAGAACAGGTTCATTTTCGAGCGTCAGTAAGACATCGACCGCGGCTTTCGCTGCGCTGGCTTCAATGTAGCGGGTAATCAGCTCACCTTCCCGGTGCTTTTTTACCAGATATTTCCATTTCCAGCCGCTTTCAAGATTTTCCAGTTGTTGATATTTCATTGCGATCTCAATGTGACCGTGTAACTCATTTCAGGATATCAGTTTTTTCCCAATGTGCTGAGAATAAATCATCATTCGTGATGCAGGTAACCCGGTAATCATCACGGCAAACGCAATCCCCCGTGTGCTCAGACGCAGCATCAGGTATAATCGCGCGTTTTACATCTGACTAAAAAACAGCGACTTTGACCATTACGAAACTTACCCGAAACGACCTTGCTCCTGATACGGAAAGTTATCAGGCGCTGTTTGCACAAGCCGATTTAGCTCAGGCAGAAGATGGCCTCTCCGGCGAACTGCAGCCCCGTTTATTCTATGGTCTGGAGCAGCTTCTGGTGACTCCGACCATCTCGCCATTCATGCTGGTGAAAGCCCCGGAAGAACCGGAGTACCTGCAGTGGCTGGCGACGGAAACGCGAACCTTACATGAGCCTGCCGCACCGCTCTACGGTGTGCGCTATCAGGTCAATGGCGGCAACGTCACCCTCACCCCGGCTAAAGATGCTGACGATAATTTTGCCAGCTCCGCACCGGTTGAATCTGCCGACTGGATAGAAGCAGAGCAGCTCTTTGGCTGCGTACGGCAATTTAACGGCGAAATCACTCTCCAGCCAGGTCTGGTGCACCGGGCCAACGGCGGCGTACTGATTATCTCTCTGCGCGCGTTACTCGCTCAACCGCTGCTCTGGATGCGCCTGAAAAGCATGGTCACCCGCCAGCGCTTTGACTGGCTGTCCATTGATGAGTCTCGTCCTCTGCCGGTCGCGATTCCTTCTATGCCGCTCAGCCTGAAGGTGATTCTGGTTGGGGAGCGTGATTCATTGGCCGATTTCCAGGAGATGGAGCCCGAACTCTCCGCTCAGGCGATTTACAGCGAATACGAAGAGAATCTACAGATTGCCGATGCGGATACGCTCAAGCTGTGGTGTCAGTGGGTCGGGAAAAACGCGCAGCAGCTCGGACTACCGGAACTGGCCGCTGACGCCTGGCCCCTGTTGATTCAGGAAGCCGCGCGTTATACCGGCGATCAGGAGACATTACCGCTGTGCCCGCTCTGGATAGCCCGTCAGCTGCGAGAAGCAGCGGCGTTCTGCGAAGGTGGGCAGATCACCGCGGAAGAGATGCAAACCATGCTGGCCCGGCGCGAGTGGCGTGAAGGCTATCTCGCCGAGCGGATTCAGGATGAAATCCTGCAAGAGCAGATAATGATTGAAACCGAAGGCGAATGCATCGGCCAGATTAACGCCTTGTCGGTCATCGAATTCCCCGGACATCCGCGTCCGTTTGGCGAACCGTCTCGCATCAGCTGCGTCGTACACATCGGTGACGGTGAGTTCATCGACGTTGAACGTAAGGCGGAGCTGGGTGGCAACATCCATGCCAAAGGCATGATGATCATGCAGGCGTTCCTGATGTCCGAGCTGGAGCTCGAACAGCAGCTCCCCTTCACGGCTTCGCTGACCTTCGAACAATCCTACAGTGAAGTCGACGGCGACAGCGCCTCGATGGCCGAGCTATGTGCGCTAATCAGTGCTCTCGCCGGCGTACCGATTAATCAGAGCATTGCCATTACCGGTTCCGTCGATCAGTTTGGTCGCGTGCAGCCGGTAGGCGGCCTTAATGAGAAGATCGAAGGCTTTTTCACCATTTGCCAGCAGCGCGGATTAACCGGTAAGCAAGGGGTCATTATTCCTGCGGCAAATATCCGCCACCTGAGTCTGGCAGCAGAACTCCGGCAGGCCGTCGCTGACGAGCAGTTTTTCATCTGGGCGGTGGAAGATGTCACGGAAGCGCTGCCGGTTCTGACCCAGCTGCTATGGGATGGCGAAGGGCAAACTTTACGGCAAACCATCCAGGAACGGATCGCGCAGGCGACGCAGCAAGAGAGTCGTCATCGTTTTCCGTGGCCGCTACGCTGGTTAGGTGGTTCAGGTTCTAACTGATCGGACTTGTTCAGCTTACACGTGTTAGCTATCCTGCGTCCCGAACTCAAAATAAGGCTTACTGAAAACATGGTAGATAAACGCGAATCCTATACGAAAGAAGACCTTCTTGCCTCTGGCCGTGGTGAACTGTTTGGCGCAAAAGGCCCACAGTTACCCGCGCCGAATATGCTGATGATGGACCGCGTCATCAAAATGACTGAGACGGGTGGTAACTACGATAAAGGTTATGTTGAAGCAGAACTCGATATTAACCCGGACCTGTGGTTCTTCGGTTGCCACTTTATCGGCGATCCGGTTATGCCTGGCTGTCTGGGGCTGGATGCCATGTGGCAGCTGGTAGGCTTCTATCTGGGCTGGCTCGGTGGCGAAGGCAAAGGCCGCGCGCTGGGAGTTGGCGAGGTGAAATTCACCGGCCAGGTACTGCCGACGGCAAAGAAAGTCACTTACCGTATTCACTTCAAACGCGTTGTTAACCGTCGTCTGATTATGGGCCTGGCGGATGGTGAAGTGCTGGTTGACGATCGTCTGATCTACACCGCAAACGATCTGAAAGTGGGTCTGTTCCAGGATACGTCCGCATTCTGATAAGCAGCAATGCTTGAAAAAGGCGAAGCCCCCGCTCTGCGGAGGCTTCTTTTTTTAAAGAGACAGTCAGGCAGTTTGTACCCTGTCCTCCATGGCTTCTCGCCAGCCTCCTAGCCAGTAGGACCTTTGGTTCAAGGTCTGGTAGGGACACATTTCTTTCGATCTTCCGGTTATCCCGGCCTGGTATCCACGTTGATGTGCCCGTTCCAGGCGATCTCGTTTTTGTCTCTTCATGCCTCGTTTCCCTCATTATTTGATCTGGTGGAAAAGAAAACAGTGGTCACTAAATATGCAACCACGGTTAACGAATACCGCGAATCAGGGGCAACGTCAATGCGCAAAATTCACGCCATTGTCATAATTGTGAGCTACATGAAAATTCATTTGTACAAAAAATGTGAACCGGCACAAGTAACGATCTGACGAGACAAATAAAAAACCGCGGGGGTTTTTCAGTCCACCGCGGCGCTTCATTTTCATTCATTTTACTTATGGCAGGCGATTCAGTTCGCTGGCAATTGCCGTGGCTTCCTGAGACCAGGCCTGAGCCAGAGTCTTCACCATCGCATCATAGCCATCCTGCTGCTGCTTAAGCTCAATATTGAACGGGCGCTTAATCAGCTGACCCTGGTGCTTCAGCAACCACTCACCGCTAACGATGACCCGGCCATCGTAACGGCCATGGAAGCCATTAACCGCCACATTGAGCGTATCCTGTTCGCTGCCCAGAGGCTGCGAAGCAACCACCCAGCCCGGAAGCTGAGCACTCAGATTCGCCACCAGCGTGGTACGCAGCTGCTGATCGAGCGGGCTGGCCCACAGATTGTTATTGGCAATGACATACTGCACGTCACTGGTCTGATAGACCACCCCGTTGCCCGCCAGATAATCCGGGATGCTGACCTGTTCAACCCACAGCAGGTTTTTGCTTTGGTGGGCGGCGCTTTGTGCGCCGCTTTGTACAACCGGAAGCTGATAGTAGGTTTTATTTTCCCCACTGCTGCAGGCCGCCAACGCGCAGGCCGCAGCCACAATTAGCCATTTTTTCATTATTTTGCTCCCTTCGGCTGAGGATCTTTCTTATCCTTGGCCTCGAATACCAGCGCATTGCTCTTATCATTGAGCGTTTTCAGTACCGGCTGCAGTTCGCGAAGAACCTGATCCAGTCGCTGCATATCGGCCACCATTTTATTGTATGCCGCCGAGCCAGGCTGGAAGCCCTGCATACTGCGGTTCAGTTCGCGCAGCGTATTCTGCATATCGCCAGGAAGCTGCTGCATTGACGGGCTTGCCGCTATCTTGTTCAGGCTATCCAGCGTGGTCTGAACGTGCTGCATCGTTTTTTCACTTTGCGCCAGCGTGGTGGTCGCTTGTTCCAGCAGCGGGTTTATCGGCAGGTTGTTAATCTTATCCAGCGCTTCCATCAGACGCTGCTGGATCTGCGCCAGACCACCGCTGATTGTTGGAATGATCGGATAGCTTCCAAACTCCTGAATCTTGCCGCGCGGAGGCGCCTTCGGATAGAAGTCGAGATCGATATACAGCGCGCCGGTCACCAGGTTCCCTGTTTTCAGCGATCCCCGCAAGCCGCGATTAATCAGATCATCAATATGCGTACGGATATTTGGATCGCCGCCGAGCTGACTGATCAGCCGTTCTGGTTCAATACGGACTTCCACCGGGATGCGGTAGTCTTCATTCAGGTGCTGATACAGTCCTGGAATAAAGAACGGCACTTTCCCGACGGTACCCAGGCGAATTCCACGGAACTCGACCGGAGCTCCCGGCTGCAGCCCGCGCACGGAGTCTTTAAAGAACATGACGTAGTCAATATGCTGGGTAAAGACTGAATCCTGAATGCTCTTCTGATCGTCAAAGAGATGGTAGCCCGTTTTGTTCGCCACCGGCTCGCCCATATCCAGACCTTCCGGGATATCAAAGCTGACGCCGCCGCCGAACAGGGTCGCCAGCGATCCCATCTCCACGCGCATCCCGGATGAAGAAAGATCGACCGCAATACCGCTGTCTTTCCAGAAGCGGACGTTGGTTGTGACCAGACGATCGTTGGGCGCATTGATAAACAGCTGATAGGTGATCCTGCGCTTTTGGGCATCAAAGGAACTGGTTTCCACCGATCCAACGCGATAGCCACGGAAAAGTACCGGATCGCCAGGCGACAGCTGACCCGCTTTATTACTCTCCAGCAGGATACGGATCCCTTTTGCATCCGGTGAAGCCAGCGGCGGAGAATCCAGCAGCGGGAAACGGGCGGGTTCCCCACCTTTCGTCCCCGGCTGCAGTTCAATATACGCTCCGGACAGCAGCGTGCCGAGTCCACTGATCCCTTCACGTCCTACCTGCGGTTTGACGACCCAAAAAACGGAATCTTCATGCAACAGTTTCTTCATGCCGGCGTTCAGCCGGGCTTTAATCTCTACGTGCGTCAGATCGTCGGTCAACGTGGCGCTCTCGACTACCCCCACATCCACGCTGCGGCTTTTAATCCGGGTTTTCCCCCCTTCAATCCCTTCAGCGTTGGTGGTGATCAGCGTCACCTCCGGCCCTTGATGGCTGTAGTGATAAAAAAGAATCCACGCGCCGATTAGCACAGTGACGATGGGGAAGATCCACACGGGTGACCAGTTCTTCACCTTTTGCACTTTCGCTTCTCCGCTCTTATTTTCCATGCTGCTGCATTTCCTCATGGCTTGAATCTGGTTCACGGTCCCACAACAAACGAGGGTCAAAGGTCATGGCTGAGAACATTGTCATGACAACAACGAGCGCAAACATCACCGCCCCGATCGCAGGATAGATACTCATCAACCCTCCCATGCGCACCAGCGCCGAGAGCACAGCGATGACAAAAACATCAATCATTGACCAGCGGCCAACAAACTCCACAATTTCGTAAATCAGGTGCATGCGCTCCGAATCACGCTGCCCGTTACCGTTAGCGTTCCAGCACAGCCAGGCAATGGCGAGCATTTTCAGCGTCGGTACCATAATACTGGCAATAAATATCACCAGCGCCACCGGGTATGAACCTTCACTCCACAGCAAGATCACCCCTGCCATAATCGTTGACGGCAATTTATCGCCCAGTAAATCGGTAATCATGATCGGCATGATATTGGCGGGCAGATAAAGGACGCATGAGGTCAGCAGCAGGGCCAGCGTCCACTGCAGGCTATGTTTGCGTCGCGCGGTACCTTTTGTCTGACAGCGGGGACAAACGGCTTCATCAGCGGGCAAAACCGCGGTACAGCACGAACATGAACGGAGTCCCTGGCGGATCCCCGTCACGCCGATCTTCAGCGGCTGCGTCACCGCCGGCATCGGGGCAATATCGTCCCACAACCAGCGTCGGTCTACGCACTGCAGCGCTCGCAGCTGCAGCATACAGAACAGACACCAGGGAGCGAAGCTTAAGCCGACGCCGATATCACCGTATGCCATCAGCTTGACGAAGCTCACCAGCACCCCGGCAAGGAAAATCTCCGCCATTCCCCAGGTTTTGAGGTGAAACAGAATGCGCGCCAGAAACGCCTTTAACGCGCGCGGCATATGGATGCGGTTGACCAGTAGCAGAATGGTGACCAGACAAAAAGCGGGCACCAGCTGTACGAAGAGTAAAAAGAAGGTGCCGAGGCTGGCGTAATCTTCGCTAAACAGCACCCCGGGGATTTCCAGCAGCTTGATTTCGCTGCTGAGACCGCTCACCTGCATATCCACGAAGGGAAACAGGTTGGCCAACAGCAGCATAAACAACGCTACCAGCGCATAGGCTGTAGGACGCTGCCGGGGCGCATCCCACGAAGTTGTCAGCGTCGTGCCACAGCGCGGGCATACGGCTTTCTGGCGATGCTCCAGCTGCGGCAAAGCCACCAGCAAATCACATTGTGGGCACAGAATATGCCGCGCAGCATGATGATGATCGCACATGAAAACTCCTCAGCTTATGCGCCGTTTTTTAATCCTTCGAGATATTCCCAGCGTTCAAAGGCTGTTTCCAGCGCCTGTTCCGCCTCGGCCAGCTGTGCCAGCACCTGCTGCGTATGATCATGGGACTGGCCAAAGAAAGAAGGATCGGCAACCTGTTCCTGCAGCGTTTGCAGTTGGGTTTCCAGTTCTTCGAGCCGTTGCGGCAACTGTTCCAGTTCGCGCTGCAGGTTATAGCTTAGTTTGCCTGACGCTCGTTTGACACTTTCTGCTTTCGGTTGAGCAGCTTCTACCGCTTTTTTGCTAATCTGCTGCTTTTGCGCCAGATACTGCGCTTGCTGACCGCGGGCGTCGTGATAGCCGCCGACGTATTGCCCGATGCGCCCTTCCCCTTCGAAGATCCAGCACTCGGTAACGGTATTATCGACGAATTGACGGTCGTGGCTGACCAGCATCACGGTGCCCTGATAACCGTCGACCAGCTCTTCCAGCAGCTCGAGGGTCTCGACATCCAGATCGTTTGTCGGTTCATCGAGGATCAGCAGGTTGCTCGGCTTCAGGAACAGACGCGC
This sequence comes from Klebsiella sp. CSG-1, assembly GCF_056521145.1. Classification (NCBI taxonomy): domain Bacteria; kingdom Pseudomonadati; phylum Pseudomonadota; class Gammaproteobacteria; order Enterobacterales; family Enterobacteriaceae; genus Klebsiella; species Klebsiella sp. CSG-1. Next base: position 220,092 of record NZ_JBWNLD010000010.1, read on the forward strand.
CAGCAGCAGGCGGTTACGCTCACCGCCGGACAGCGCGCGCACCGGTGTCATCGCGCGTTTCGGATGGAACATGAAGTCCTGCAGGTAGCCCAGAACGTGACGCGGCTTGCCGTTGACCATCACTTCCTGCTTGCCTTCCGCTAGGTTGTCCATCACCGTTTTATCCGGGTCAAGCTCCGCGCGGTGCTGGTCGAAGTAGGCCACTTCCAGCTTGGTCCCGACGTGAATACGCCCGCTATCCGCCTTCAGCTGACCAAGCATCAATTTCAGCAGCGTGGTTTTCCCACAGCCGTTTGGACCAATCAGGGCGATTTTGTCACCGCGCTGGATCTGGGCGCTGAAATCTTTAATCAGGACCTTGCCATCAACCTGGTAGTTGACGTTCTCCATTTCGAAGACAATCTTACCCGAGCGAGCAGCCTCTTCGACCTGCATCTTCGCGCTGCCCATCACTTCACGGCGCTCGCCACGTTCGCGGCGCATGGCTTTCAGTGCCCGCACGCGCCCTTCGTTACGGGTACGACGCGCTTTGATCCCCTGACGGATCCACACCTCTTCCTGCGCCAGTTTACGATCGAATTCCGCATTCTGGAGCTCTTCGACGCGCAGCGCTTCTTCTTTATCCAGCAGATACTGATCGTAGTTCCCCGGGTAGGTCACCAGCTTGCCGCGATCGAGATCGACAATCCGCGTCGCCATGTTGCGAATAAAGGAACGGTCGTGCGAGATGAAAATAATGGTCCCTTTGAAGGTCTTGAGGAAACCTTCCAGCCAGTCAATGGTTTCAATATCCAGGTGGTTGGTCGGTTCATCGAGCAGCAGCACGCGCGGCCCGCTGACCAGGGCACGGCCGAGAGCCGCTTTACGCAGCCAGCCGCCGGAAAGCGAGGAGAGCTCGGCGTTGGGATCGAGATTAAGCTGCTCCAGCACTTCGTTAATACGGCTATCTAGCTGCCACAGCCCTAAATTATCCAGTTGCTCCTGCAGACGCGCCAGTTCATTCAGGTTCTTGTCGCTCGGGTCGGTCATTACCAACTGCGAAACATCGTGATAGCCTTTGAGGTAGGCCGCCTGCTCGGCGATACCTTCCGCAACGAAATCATAGACGGTTCCGGTCACATTGCGCGGCGGATCCTGCTGCAGTCGCGCGACCACCAGATCCTGCTCATAAATAATGCGCCCGTCATCCAGCCCCTGCTCCCGGTTAAGGATTTTCATCAGGGTGGATTTGCCCGCGCCGTTACGCCCGACCAGACAGACGCGCTCGTTATCTTCGATATGCAACTCGGCATTATCCAGCAGCGGAGAGTCGCTGAAGGAGAGCCAGGCACCATGCATACTAATTAATGACATTCTTTATTCCTTTCAGGCTGCAGTAATCAGCCAGCAGTTGTGGATCTGACGGTTACGGGCGAAATCCTGAGACAGCGTTTTTTGGGTAATTTCTTGCGCTTTCAGCCCCAGTTGCGCCAGCCCGTCATGATCCATACGGAAACCGCGTTTGTTATTCGAGAACATAATCGTGCCGCCTTTGCGCAGCAGACGTTTGAGATCGGTCATCAGACGCAGATGGTCGCGCTGCACGTCGAAGGCATCTTCCATGCGTTTTGAGTTAGAGAACGTCGGCGGATCGATAAAGATCAGATCGAACTGTTCATCGCTCTCGCGCAGCCAGCCCAGCACGTCAGCCTGCATCAGACGATGCGCGCGTCCGGTTAAGCCGTTGAGGCGCAGGTTACGTTCGGCCCATTCGAGATAAGTACGCGACATATCGACGGTGGTCGTCGAACGCGCCCCGCCAAGGCCGGCATGAACGCTGGCGCTGCCGGTGTAGGCGAAGAGGTTGAGGAAGTCCTTGCCTTTACTCATCTGGCCCAGCATGCGACGCGCAATACGGTGGTCAAGGAACAGACCGGTATCCAGATAGTCGGTCAGGTTGACCCACAGACGCGCGTTATACTCCTGAACCTCGAGGAAATCGCCCTTCTCGGCCATTTTCTGATACTGGTTTTTCCCTTTCTGCCGCTCGCGGGTTTTCAACACCAGCTTATTCGGCGCAATGCCAAGCACGGAGATCGTTGCAGCGATAATATCGAACAGACGCTGACGCGCTTTATGCGCATCAACCGTCTTCGGCGGCGCATACTCCTGTACCACAACCCACTCGCCGTAGCGGTCGATCGCGACGTTATACTCCGGCAAATCGGCATCATACAGGCGGTAACACTCAATCCCTTCCTGACGCGCCCATTTCTCGTATTTCTTCAGATTTTTGCGCAGACGGTTAGCGAAATCTTCCGCCAGGGAGACCGCGCCGCTGCCGTCGTTTTCCGCCAGATGGTAGTTCTTCTGTACGCAGTCCAGCGGGCCATTCTTGGCTTTAAACTGCTTGTCTGCGCGCAATTGCAGGCAGCTCAGAAGCTCCGGCGAAGCGCTGAACAGCGACAGGTTCCAGCCGCCAAACTGGGTTTTCATCGTCCGCCCAAGCAGGCTATGCAGGGCAATCAGCGCCGGCTCGCTTTCAAGACGTTCGCCGTACGGCGGGTTGCTGATAACGGTTCCGTACGGGCCTTTTGGCAGCGGATTGCTGAGTTGGGCGACATCTTTCGCTTCAAATGCGATCAGTTCGCCGACGCCCGCGCGACGGGCGTTGCTGCGCGCGCGTTCAATGACGCGGGCATCGACGTCAGAACCATAGAAACGCGACTCATAGGCCGCCAGCCCTTTACGTGCTCGGGTCTGCGCTTCGGCCTTCACCTCTTTCCAGACCGCGTCATCATGCTGCAGCCAGCCGTTGAAGCCCCAGTGACCGCGATGCAGGCCCGGCGCACGATCGGTCGCCAGCATGGCGGCTTCAATCAGCAGCGTACCGGAACCGCACATTGGATCGAGCAGCGGCGTCCCCGGAACCCAGCCAGAGCGCATGACGATCGCCGAAGCGAGCGTCTCTTTGATCGGCGCCATGCCGGTGCCGTCGCGGTAGCCGCGCAGATGCAGACCTTCGCCGCTAAGATCGAGTGAAATGTGCGCCGTTTCTTTATTCAGCCAGACATTAATCCGCAAATCGGGGTTTTCACGATCGACGTTGGGTCGCGGCAGATTTTTACGCGTGAAGCTATCGACGATCGCATCTTTAACCTTTAACGCCCCGTACTGACTGTTGCGAATCTCATCGTTCAGCCCGCTAAAATGGACGGCGAAGGTGGCGTCAGGGGTGAAAATCTCCGTCCACGGAATGGCCTGCACACCGAGGTACAGATCCAGGTCGCTATACACGCTACACTGGCCCAGCGGCAGCATGATGCGCGAAGCCAGTCGGCTCCACATCAGGCTTTGATACAGCAGGCGCGTATCTCCCTGAAAATGGACCCCGCCCTGGACTACCTGGCAGTCCACCGCGCCAAGTGCTTCCAGTTCAGTTTTTAACAGCTCTTCAAGGCCACGAGCCGTACTGGCAAACAGAGAATTCATATCGTCACTTTTACTAAAAGAAAATTGTTGCGCATTATAGCCAATATGCGCCTCATGTCATAAAGTTAAAGGCTTATTTTTAAGCCCAGAGGCAGCGCATGCTAACGCTATCGCGACTTTTTATTCATCCCGTCAAATCCATGCGTGGAATTGGTCTGACGCACGCGTTTGCCGATATCAGCGGCCTGGCCTTCGATCGCGCCTTTATGGTGACGGAAACCGATGGCACCTTTATTACCGCCCGTCAGTTTCCGCAGATGGTGAAGTTTACGCCATCTCCGCTGTACGACGGTATTCATCTGACGGCGGTAGACGGCAGCAGCGCGGTGGTGCGCTTCAGCGATTTTTCGGCGCAGGAGGAGCCTACCGAGGTATGGGGGAATCACTTCACCGCGCTGATCGCTCCACCATCGGTCAACCAGTGGCTCAGCGGTTTCTTTAACCGCGATGTTCAGCTCCGCTGGTTAGGACCCCGCCTCACCCGGCGGGTGAAGCGCCACGATGCCGTCCCACTCACCTTCGCCGATGGTTTCCCCTATCTGCTGGCTAACGAAGCCTCACTGCGCGATCTGCAAAAACGCTGTCCGGCCAGCGTGCGAATGGAACAGTTTCGCCCTAACCTGGTGGTGACCGGTGCGGCGGCCTGGGAAGAGGATACCTGGAAAGTGATTCGCATCGGTGACGTGGTTTTTGACGTAGCAAAACCCTGCAGCCGCTGCGTGCTGACTACCGTCAGTCCGGAACGGGGGCAAAAGCATCCTTCCGGTGAACCGCTGGCCACGCTGCAGCGGTTCCGCACCGCGCTGGATAGCGGCGATGTCGATTTTGGACAAAACCTGATTGCCCGCAACAGCGGCGTAGTGCGCGTGGGCGATGAAGTGGAAGTGCTGACTCGCGGCCCGGCAAAAGCCTATGGCGCAGGCGAGAGCGACGATACGCCCGCGGTTGTCGCACAGCCGGATGCCGTCATTGAAATTGAATGGCAGGGGCAGCGGTTTAGCGGCAATAATCAGCAGGTATTGCTGGAGCAGCTGGAGCAAAAAGGCATTCGAATCCCCTACTCTTGTCGGGCGGGGATTTGCGGCAGCTGCCGCATCAGACTGGAAGAAGGCGAGGTCAGCCCGTTGAAGAAAAACGCGGTCGCTGACGATGGCACGATTCTGTGCTGTAGCTGTATACCGAAAACGGCCTTACGGCTGGCGCCTTAGCGCGCTTTAAACCGCCTGACCCAGGCTGTAGCTGGTCATACCCTGTGCCGGTTGCAGCCTGTCGTTCATGATTTTAATCACATCCCCCAGCTGCATGACTCGCCCGGCGACCGTCACGCCCGGCTGAGCCAACAGACAGAGCGCGGCATTTTCACCCGGCTCAACCACCAGCAGATTAACCTGCTGTCCGCTATCGCTGAGCCAGGCGCTGGCGGCATCGCCGGTGGCAGGCTGCCAGGAGACTTCATGCGTTGTGAAGTGCCAGCTCTTTGGCATCTGCGGTTTCAGGAAGCGAATGGCGACCAGCGCATTGAGAACTAATTCCGCGCGCTGCTCTTTCGATAACTCGATATCGCGACATTTTTCTTCAAAAGAGAAATACAGTGCGGCATCGTCGACACAGAATCCGGAAGGTGAGAAGGCATCGGGCGTCAACATCCGACGCGCAAACCGCGAACGGAACAACATACCATTGGCCAAATCGAGCATCATACGATCGTGCTCTTCATCGTAATACCAACGCCAGTTATCGTCAGGTTTAATTCGCATCGTTCCCCCGTCCTCTTTCCCGTGCATCTCTTATGCAATAGCATCCTGCAACAGAATAATTTCCAAAATTAAGAAAAGACTAAAATGTCTAAATAAGCAACAATGAAGGAATATAAAACAACCAGGGCCGGAAATAAAGCCCTGGGGGGGATCAGAGGAGGAAAAGATTAGATATGGGTAACAATTTCTTTAATCAGCGGAGGGCCTTTAAAAATAAATCCGGAATAAATCTGGACAAGGCTTGCACCGGCGGCGATTTTTTCCCGTGCGGCGATCACCGAGTCAATCCCTCCGACTCCGATAATCGGCAAACGACCGTTTAATTCTGTCGCCAGCATACGGATAATTTCCGTACTCTTTAATTGTAATGGACGACCGCTGAGGCCACCGGTTTCATCACAGAATTTCATTCCCTGGACCAGCGAACGATCGAGAGTAGTATTGGTGGCAATGACCCCATCAATATTATGACGAACTAAACTATCGGCCACCTGGATCAATTCCTCAAGAGAAAGATCCGGGGCGATCTTCACAGCGACTGGGACATATTTCTGATGCTTTTGCTGCAGCTCAAGCTGCTTATTTTTAATACCAGAGAGTAAATCATCCAGGGCATCGCCGTATTGTAAGGTACGCAGCCCTGGGGTATTCGGTGAAGAGATATTAATGGCGATATACCCGGCATACGGATAGACTTTTTCCATACAAATCAGATAATCATCTTTACCCTGCTCAACCGGCGTATCTTTATTCTTACCGATATTAATACCGAGAATACCGTCAAAATGCGCCTTTTTAACGTTCTCAACCAGGTTATCAACGCCGTGGTTATTAAAGCCCATGCGGTTGATCAAACCTTCGGCATCCACCAGACGGAAGATCCTCGGCTTATCGTTCCCCGGCTGCGGACGCGGCGTTACGGTACCAATTTCAATGGAGCCAAAACCCATGGCGCCGAGCGCATCAATGCACTCGCCGTTCTTGTCCAGCCCAGCGGCCAGACCCAGCGGATTTTTAAACGTGAGACCCATGCAGGTGACCGGTTTGGACGGCACCTTCTGACGGACCAGCATTTCCAGCGGCGTACCTGATACGCGACGTAATTGTTGAAAAGTAACTTCATGAGCGCGCTCAGGATCGAGCTGAAAAAGGGCTTTACGAACGAAGGGGTAGTACATGAACTCTCCTGGATTCCCGGTGTGCAAACCGGGGGCGTATTATGTTCGATTGACGCCTGAAAGGGAATTGACCTACGACAAAAAATCTCGCATCCAACGCAAACGTTTACTTTTCGCCCCCGCGTTATGCAATTTCTGACAAAACAAGGGTGGAAAAATCATTTAGGGAAATAAATCGGCTCTGTCACACTGCCAGCAAATGTTATCAATTATAGATAAATGCAAACATTTGGTTATAAGGAGAGAGAAGATGCGTGTCATTACACTTGCGGGCAGTCCGCGTTACCCTTCCCGTTCCAGCGCGCTTCTGGAATATGCCAGAGAGACGCTCTCCGCGGCAGATGTTGAAGTCTGCCACTGGCATTTGCAAAATTTTGCTCCGGAAGACCTGCTGTATGCTCGCTTCGATAACCCGGCATTACATACGCTGAATGAACAGCTGGCAGGCGCCGATGGGCTTATCATCGCTACCCCGGTCTATAAGGCCTCTTTTTCCGGCGCGCTGAAGACGCTGCTCGACCTGCTCCCGGAACGGGCGCTGGAGGGGAAAATCGTCCTGCCGCTGGCCACCGGCGGCACGATCGCCCACATGCTGGCGGTGGATTATGCGCTGAAACCGGTGCTCAACGCCCTGAAAGCGCAGGAGATTCTGCACGGAGTATTCGCCGACGATAGCCAGGTCACCGACTATCAACATAAGCCGCAGTTTACGCCTAATCTGCAGGGACGCCTCGACCTGGCGCTGGAGACCTTCTGGCAGGCGCTGCACCGCCCGACCAGCCGCGCTCCCGCGCTCAAGACCCTCCGCGGGGTGGAACATGCCTAACCTTTTCAGGACCCTCGCGCTGAGCGGGTTGCTGACGCTATCGGCCCTGAGCCATGCGGCACAATCCGCGCCGGACGCGCTGCGCATCGGCTACCAAAAAGGCAGCGTCAGTATGGTGCTGGCTAAAAGCCATCAACTGCTGGAGAAACGCTACCCGAACAGCAAAATCACCTGGGTAGAATTTCCCGCCGGTCCCCAGATGCTTGAAGCGCTAAACGTCGGCAGCATCGATCTGGGCAGTACCGGCGATATCCCACCGATTTTCGCCCAGGCCGCCGGTGCCGATCTGGTTTACGTCGGCGCGGAACCCCCGAAGCCAAAAGCGGAAGTGATTCTGGTCGCGGAAAACAGCCCGATCAAAACCGTCGCTGAACTGAAGGGCCGTAAGGTCGCGTTTCAGAAAGGCTCCAGCTCCCACAACCTGCTGCTAAGGGCATTACAGCAGGCAGGACTAAAATTCAGCGATATTCAGCCCGTTTATCTTGCCCCCGCGGACGCCCGCGCGGCGTTTCAACAGGGCAATGTTGATGCATGGGCTATCTGGGATCCCTACTATTCAGCCGCTCTGCAACAAGCGAGCGCCCGGGTGCTCAAAGACGGAACCGATCTGAAACAAACCGGCTCTTTCTATCTGGCTTCGCGCCCCTATGCAGAAAAGAACGGCGCCTTTATTAGCGGCGTGCTCGACACCTTCAGCCAGGCGGATGCCCTGACGCTGAGCCAACGTCCGCAAAGTATTACCCTGCTGGCCAAAACGATGGGCCTCCCTGAAACGGTGATCGCCAGCTATCTGGACCATCGGCCGCCGACCACCATTACTCCCGTCAGTGCCGAAACCGCCGCCCGGCAGCAGCAAACGGCCGATCTGTTCTACGAGAACAAACTGGTGCCGAAAAAAGTCGACATCCGTACCCGCATCTGGCAACCCGCAACCGCACAAGGAGCGAAATCATGAGTCTGAATATGTTCTGGTTTTTACCGACCCACGGTGATGGTCGCTACCTGGGGACTGAAGAGGGTGCCCGCCCGGTGGATTACGGCTATCTGCAGCAAATTGCGCAAACCGCGGACCGCCTCGGTTTTACCGGCGTCCTGATCCCGACCGGGCGCTCCTGCGAAGATGCGTGGCTGGTTGCCGCTTCGATGATTCCCGTCACCCAGCGCCTGAAATTTCTTGTTGCCCTGCGCCCGAGCGTGACCTCTCCGACTGTCGCCGCCCGCCAGGCCGCTACGCTCGACCGCCTGTCCAACGGTCGGGCGTTGTTTAACCTGGTGACCGGCAGCGATCCGCAGGAGCTCGCCGGTGACGGAGTTTTCCTCGACCATACCGAACGTTACGAAGCCTCTTCTGAATTTACTCATATCTGGCGCCGCCTGATGGAAGGCGAAACCGTGACCTTCAATGGAAAACACCAGCGGGTACGCGGTGCGAAGCTGCTGTTTCCGCCCCTGCAGCAGCCGCGCCCGCCGCTCTACTTTGGCGGCTCGTCCGACGTGGCGCAGGATCTCGCCGCCGAGCAGGTCGATCTCTATCTCACCTGGGGAGAGCCCCCGGAGCAGGTGGCGGAAAAAATCGCCCAGGTGCGTGAAAAAGCCGCTCGTCACGGTCGTACGGTCCGTTTCGGTATTCGTCTGCATGTCATTGTCCGGGAAACCAATGAAGAAGCCTGGGAAGCGGCCGAAAGCCTCATCTCGCATCTGGATGACGACACCATTGCCCGGGCGCAGGCCGCCTTTGCCAAAACCGACTCCGTCGGACAGCAGCGGATGGCCGCGTTGCACAACGGTCGACGCGATAAGCTTGAAATCAGCCCTAACCTGTGGGCCGGCGTCGGGCTGGCACGCGGAGGTGCGGGAACCGCTCTGGTCGGCGATGCGGCTACCGTAGCCGAACGCATCAATGAATATGCGGCACTGGGTATCGATAGCTTTATCTTCTCCGGCTATCCGCACCTTGAAGAAGCTTATCGCGTCGGCGAACTGTTGTTCCCGCTGCTGGATGTCAATATCCCGTCGATTCCGCAGCCGCAACCTCTGCACCTGCAGGGCGAGGCGGTGGCCAACGAATTTATCCCGCGCAAAGTCGCACAAAGCTAAGGAGCACATCATGGCTACGTCTGCGCAAAAACTGCTGCTGCGGGTTGCCCCCTGGCTGCTGCCGGTGGGGACCGTCATTATCTGGCAGCTCGCCTCTTCCGTCGGCTGGTTATCCACCCGCATCCTCCCCTCTCCGGAGGGGGTGCTCAAGGCCTTCTGGACGCTTTCCGCCAGCGGCGAACTGTGGCAACACCTGGCCATCAGTTCATGGCGTGCTCTGCTGGGCTTCGCCATCGGCGGTTCCATCGGGCTGGTGCTGGGCCTGATAAGCGGACTGTCGCGTTGGGGAGAGCGTCTGCTGGATACCTCGATTCAGATGCTGCGTAACGTCCCGCATCTGGCGTTGATTCCGCTGGTTATTTTATGGTTCGGCATTGATGAAAGCGCCAAAATCTTCCTCGTCGCGCTGGGGACCATGTTCCCAATCTACATCAACACCTGGCACGGCATTCGCAATATCGATCGCGGACTGGTGGAAATGGCACGTAGCTATGGCCTGTCCGGCTTCGCCCTGTTCCGCCATGTGATTCTGCCGGGGGCCCTGCCCTCGATAATGGTCGGCATCCGCTTTGCCCTCGGGCTGATGTGGTTAACGCTGATTGTGGCCGAAACCATCTCCGCTAACGCCGGCATTGGCTACCTGGCGATGAATGCGCGGGAGTTTTTACAAACGGATGTGGTGGTGGTCGCCATTATTCTGTATGCCATTCTTGGCAAACTGGCCGACTTCAGCGCGCAGCTGCTGGAACGCGTCTGGCTACGCTGGAACCCGGCTTATCATCTTCAGGAGGCCAACGCATGACTACTGCCCGTCTGAACCCAGGGATCCCGCTGTTGCTTAACGGCGTGACCAAACGCTACGGCGAAAATACCATTCTTAACGCACTGGATTTACATATTCCGACCGGGCAGTTTGTCGCGGTGGTCGGGCGCAGCGGCGGCGGCAAAAGTACCCTGCTGCGTCTGCTGGCCGGGCTCGAAAAACCCAACGCTGGCGAGCTGCTGGCCGGCTCAACGCCGCTGGCACAGGTCCAGGAAGACAGTCGCATGATGTTCCAGGACTCGCGGCTGCTACCGTGGAAATCGGTGATAGACAACGTCGGTCTTGGACTGAAGGGCCAATGGCGTGATGCCGCCCTGCAAGCGCTGGCCAGCGTTGGCCTGGAAAACCGCGCCGGCGACTGGCCGGCTGCGCTCTCCGGCGGACAAAAACAGCGCGTTGCGCTGGCCCGCGCGCTGATTCATCGTCCTCGCCTGCTGCTTCTCGATGAACCGCTGGGTGCGCTGGATGCGTTAACCCGGCTGGAGATGCAGGATCTGATCGTCTCGCTGTGGGAGGAATACGGTTTTACCGTACTACTGGTGACGCATGATGTGAGTGAGGCGGTGGCCATGGCTGACCGGGTGCTGTTGATTGAAGAAGGGAAAATTGGCCTCGATGTCGCCGTCGATATTCCACGACCGCGGCGGACCGGATCGGCCAGACTGGCTGAACTGGAAGCCGAGGTGCTGAACAGAGTAATGAAACGCGGTAAGAGCGAATCGGCGCCGCGCTTATTGAGCCACGGTTAAGCCAGCCCGGAGATCGCCCCGGCGGGGCGACGGCCCGAGATTGTGAATAGCCCGGATAAGGCGCATCCGCGCCGTTATCCGGGAGTCCTGCCCCGTTACGCCAGCGCCTTACTGATTTTCTCGAACAGATCCCCGGAGAGATTCTCCAGACCTTTCAACTGCTCCAGCGCCGCGCGCATCAGCGCCTGGCGTTTAGCATCGTAGCGTTTCAGTCGAATCAACGGTTCAATCAACCGGGACGCCACCTGCGGGTTGCGGCTGTTGAGTTCGGTCAGCATCTCCACCATGAACTGATAGCCGCTGCCATCTTCGGCGTGGAATACCGCCGGGTTACTGCCGGCAAACGCGCCAATCAGCGAGCGTACGCGGTTCGGGTTGCTCATACTAAACGAGCGGTGATTCAGCAGGCCGCGAACCGTCTCAAGAACATTGTCCGCCGGGCTGGTGGACTGCAGGATAAACCATTTATCCATGACCAGGCCGTCCTGGTGCCATTTGTCGTCATACTCCTGCATCAGGGTATCGCGGCAAGGCAGCTGCGCGGCGACCGCGGCCGACAGTGCAGCCAGCGCGTCGGTCATGTTGTCGGCCTGATGATACTGGGCGACGACCAGCTTATCCGCCAGTTCAACTTCACCAAACGCCAGATAGCGCAGGCAGGTATTGCGCAGTGAACGCTTGCCGATATCGGCGTGTTCCACGCGATAGTTCGCCAGCTTGTTGACGTTGTAAACCGCGAGGAACTCGTCCGCCAGCTCTTTTGCAAGCGTGCGGGTCAACGCTTCGCGAACCGCCGCAATGGCGATCGGGTCGATTATCGCAAACAGCTCAGCGATTTCATTGGCGGAAGGCAACGTCAGAATTTCAGCCGCCAGCGCCGGATCGATCTTCTCATCCAGCAAAATCGCGCGAAACGCATCGGCGACGTGAACCGGCAGCGACAGCGGCTGGCCCTGCTGATGGCGGTTGACGTTCAGCTTGATGTAGGTTGCCAGCAGGCTCTGCGCGGCATCCCAGCGGGAGAAGTCGTTGCGCGCGTGGCGCATCAGGAAGGTGAGCTGCTGGTCGCTCCATTTATATTCCAGCTTCACCGGAGCGGAAAACTCGCACAGCAGCGCCGGTACCGGCTGGAAGTAGACGTTGTCGAACACAAAAGTCTGCTCGCTCTGGGTCACATTCAGCACGTGATGCACCGGATGGCCCCCTTTCTGCAGCGGGATCACCTTCCCTTCGTTATCATACAGTTCGATATCGAAAGGAATGTGCAGCGGCTGTTTCTCCGGCTGTTCCGCGGTCGGCGGCGTACGCTGGCTGATGGTCAACGTATACTGCTCGGTTTCCGGATTGTAGTCGTCATGAACGCTCACCACCGGCGTGCCGGACTGGCTGTACCAACGACGGAAATGCGACAGGTCGACGTTCGAGGCATCCTCCATCGCCTGGACAAAATCGTCGCAGGTGGCGGCGCTGCCGTCGTGGCGCTCGAAGTACAGCTGCATCCCTTTCTGGAAATTCTCTTCGCCCAGCAGCGTATGGAGCATGCGGATCACTTCGGCGCCCTTCTCATACACCGTCAGGGTATAGAAGTTATTCATCTCGATAACGCTATCCGGGCGTATCGGATGGGCCATCGGGCTGGCATCCTCAGCGAACTGCAGACCGCGCATGGTGCGCACGTTGTTAATCCGGTTCACCGCGCGCGAACCGAGATCGGAGCTGAACTCCTGATCGCGGAACACGGTCAGCCCTTCTTTCAGGCTCAGCTGGAACCAGTCGCGGCAGGTCACGCGGTTGCCGGTCCAGTTATGGAAGTATTCGTGGCCGATGACGCGTTCAATATCGAGATAATCTTTATCGGTTGCGGTATCGGTGCGGGCCAGTACGTATTTGGAGTTAAAGACGTTTAGCCCTTTGTTCTCCATCGCCCCCATATTAAAGAAGTCGACGGCGACAATCATATAGATGTCGAGGTCGTACTCGAGACCAAAACGAGTTTCGTCCCATTTCATCGAGTTCTTCAGCGAGGTCATCGCCCACGGCGCGCGGTCGAGATTGCCGCGGTCAACGAACAGCTCCAGCGCCACTTCACGTCCGGAACGGGTTTTGAAGGTATCGCGCAATACGTCGAAGTCGCCGGCCACCAGCGCAAAGAGATAGCACGGTTTCGGGAACGGATCCTGCCACTGGATCCAGTGACGACCGTTATCCAGCTCGCCCTGCGCCACGCGGTTGCCGTTGGAGAGCAGGAACGGGTATTTCGTTTTGTCGGCGATAATTTTGGTTGTGAAGCGGGCCAGCACATCCGGACGATCCAGGTACCAGGTAATGTGACGGAAACCTTCCGCCTCGCACTGGGTGCACAGGGCTTCGCCAGACTGATAGAGACCTTCCAGGGCCGTATTCGCCGCCGGGCTGATTTCATTGACGATGGTCAGGGTGAAATGTTCCGGTAATCCGCCGATCACCAGCTGGTTATTTTCTTCTTTATAGTTGCTCCACGGCTGGCCATCCACCTGCAGGGAGACCAACGTCAGGTCTTCGCCATCCAGACGCAACGGCGCATCGGACGCCGCCGCGTGACGGGAGACTTTGCTCTCAGCCGTAACCACGGTTTTCTCGGCATCCAGGTCAAAGGTCAAATCAATATCGCTAATCAGATAATCCGGCGCACGGTAGTCGTGGCGGTATTTGGCTTGGGGCTGTTGTGTCATAAAAAACCTTTAGCATGTTCCATAAAGTGTCAAACCCAGTCTATTCCTGTTGCGTAGATCGCGCTATGCAGAATCTTCATCTTTTCAACGCTAAACACGAAAATTGCTACATATTGATAATATAAGAGCGTAGTTTCTATTAACATCCAAGGTCGCCCAAGAGCGCATTCATAAACAACAGGTTATGGCCTTGATGGATACATGGTTACTAAGTTCGCCCTCGTTCGCCCTCATTTTATGCCCCATGCATGCCCCATTCCTTTTGCGAGCAACTTTCCAGAACCAAACTCCTCAAGTTTAACCACCTCCAAATGCATGGCATCCTGCATCACGTAAAGATGAAATTTAGGTGCGCACCATTTTTCAAACTTACACCGGTGATTCATCACGCATCAGATCGATGATGGTATGCGTTACCACTCCACCAACCTCAACATCGTCGAGAGCCTCTCCCTCGATCGCCTCACTGTCAGCCGTTATAAGCGCCCTTCCCATGAGCTTTGCAAACTCAGCACGCCCGTCATATCGAACCAGTACCGTATCTCCCTGCTGCGGCCGCCGGGACACGTCGACGACTGCGTAGCCGTCGCTGGTTTCAACTACACGCGTATTGGCACCAAGGCTACACAGACTGGTAATGCTGATCCTGCGCTCGATATAGTCAGTCGCGGGAGACGGAAATCCCATATCACAGCCCTCCGTTCGGGTTGAATAACTGGAACGTCCGATCGTCGCCCTCTTGCGTGGAAACATCCCGGAATGTCGTCACGTAGCCCTCTATCCACTGATTGGCCTGCCGTGGCGACCAGTGCCAGTTATACCGCTCCAGCTCCGCCAGGAATCGGCGCGTAGTGATGGTGCGCCTTCCGTTGGGCTCGATGACTATCGCCGCCCGGCAGGCTGTTTCGATTTCGTAAAGACGCGGCATGATCTGAACCTCTCAATAACACTGTTTTTATATACAGTAGATTCATTGAGAGATCTGATCAATACAGGTTCCAGCTATCGATCAGGCGCACCGACGCAACATAATGATTATTCAGAAGCAGGCAGGTACTTGTAGATAGTTTTCACGTCTACCCCTATTACATCGGCTACCGACCCAATGTTTTAACTGCTCAGACCAGAAATATCTGGAAGCTTTAGGCATATTCTTGGAAGATAGACGAGCGCAAAGACGCACACAGCAATGATGTTATGTAGTATTTCCCCCTTGAGTGTGCCTGCTCAAGGGGATTTTTTACCGCCGTATTGTACCGGCAAATATTTGAAAATAGTCTTCACCCCCACACCGATCGCATCGGCCACACGCTACTGGACGGGCGGTTAGTCCGGTATGTTTCTCGCGCTACGACTACTTACTTTAACGTCTGGTAATGATCTAGCGGCGCGACGTAAAGCGGCGTTGAAAGCAATTATAGTGACCGGCCGGCGTTGGTACTTCACACGGTTAGAATGACTCTGAAATAAAAAAACATCTTCTGGATAGCGTTCTCTTCTACGAGCAATCATCGCCTCCACTGGAGGGGTTGATTCAACACGTAGCTCCTTCAGGTGACCCTGTTTTCGTATCAGTATCAAGCCACCATCAATATCATCATATCGAATACTCAGCAGCCTTCCAGCGCTTAAACCCGTGTGAAAAATTAACGCCCACAAGTCAGCCCATGTATCTGAGATGGAAACAAGATTGCTGTTAATAGTTAAAAATTGCTCAAAACTTATTGTTTTCTTACCGTTCACGAAAAAACCAAACTGTTTTCAAAGCTGAATGAATTGATTAAGCCAAACGTAACATATCAGGAAAAGTAGTGAAATCTTTGTCTTCAAGTCGCCGGGAGGTACTTGTAGATTGTTTTCACGTCCACGCCTGTCACATCAGCCACCTGCTGCCGGGTAGCGCCGCTCCACCACTTCTTCAACCAATGACTCATAGGAATGGCAAGCCTCACATTATAGGTATCTGCCATTCAGAACCGTGATCGGACTCGTTAACTGGACAATGAGGATTGAAGAGCCGCCTCAGCTTCCTCTAGTGGGTTGCCCGCACCGGAATAT